>DBMZ01000045.1:0-6328 GCA_002299005.1 Alphaproteobacteria bacterium UBA685
GCGCTTTGCTCTTCTGAAAAATACGTGGCCACCTCGGCATCTGATAGGGCCTCTTGCACCAGCCTATCGGCGATAACATCCAGCTGTTTTTGATCATCGCCATCTTCATTTATGCCGCCAGCCAATGCGCCAAGATTATCATCTGACAGACCGTTGAAAGCCGCAAGGCGGGCGATTTTTATCGCCGCCTCAGACAGACCAAGAATAGCGGCCGTAACAGCAGAAGCGCCAATATTATCTGGCAGAGCATCATCTGTTAAATAAGTCTCAAGGGTGGTGTGAAGCGATGGGGATGTCATCGGCAGTCTCGCTTATATAGGTATGTTTTGGGGGAATTAGTCAGATTAAGTGAATAAAAAAACTCGGTAAGAAATCTTACCGAGTTTTTGTAAGTCTTTTTGAAAATGTGCCCGCCCGGCGAGGGGGGCTTTTTCAGTTTAGCCACAAAAGGCTCCTATTCGCGGTTACCAAGCAATCTTACAAGGAACAAGAACATATTGATGAAATCAAGATAGAGTGTCAACGCACCGAAGATTGATTTGCGCCCTGAAACAGCGGCGCTATCACCTGCGGCATACATCGACTTAATCTTTTGCGTATCATAGGCGGTTAGGCCGGCAAAGATAAGCACACCAACGACTGAGATCAAAAACTCAAGCTGGGCTGAGCCTAGGAAGATATTAACGATAGACGCCAAAATCAGACCAAAGACACCGATCACCAAGAATGACCCCATCGCAGATAGGCTGCGCTTGGTTGTATAGCCATAGATAGAGAGCCCAGCAAACGCACCGGCCGTAATAAAGAAGGCGCGCGCCACTGATGAGCCTGTATAGGTCAATAAGATAGTGGCCAAAGACACACCCATCAAAGCCGCATAAAGATAAAAGCGATTACGCGCTTTTGCTGGCGAGATTTTATTAATCGTCGCGCTTAGCCAAAACACCATACCAAGTGGCGCAAACATAATCACAAAGGCCAATGGTGAGCCGAACAAAAGCTGGCCCGCACCTGGCACAGACAACACAGCCCATTTTGTGGCAAAAGCCGCAAAACCTGTGAAGGCAAGCGCGGTTGTCATATGATTGTAAACACCAAGCATATAAGAGCGTAGACCAGCATCAAGAGATGCCGCATGCGCCTCGCTCGGATTCATAAAACGATTATCTTGCATTTCCCTTATCTCCCATTTTCCTGTTACCAGGCATGTTAAGGATGTAAATTAACTGACTATAATGTAGGCACGAATTATGTTTTTTTCAAGACATACATAACATGCTTAACCATTGGTCTAAAGATCCGAATTGGCAACAGCCTCCGCGCCCGCTTCTTGATTTGCCTCGGCAAGCGCTTTCATCTGTGATTTACGAAGCCGCACAGAATCACTTTTCAGCTGCCCACAAGCCGCCAAAATATCTTCGCCGCGCGTTTTACGCACAGGGCTTGCATAGCCTGCTTTCATCACCACTTTGGCAAAGGCATCAATCGCCTCTTTAGACGAGCATTCATAATCGGTGCCGGGCCACGCATTAAAGGGGATCAAATTAATCTTCGACGGAATCCCCTTGATAAGCTTGACCAACGCTCTGGCATCTTCAACAGAATCATTGACGCCTTTGATCATCACATATTCCCACGTGACACGCCGCGCATTTGACAAAACCGGATAGCGACGCACGCAATCAATCAGCTCTTTGAGGTTATATTTACGGTTAATCGGCACCAGCTCATTGCGCAAATCATCACGCACCGCATGAAGCGAAATCGCCAAATTCACGCCCAGCTCATCACCGCAACGCTCAATCTCAGGGACAATGCCAGAGGTTGATAGGGTGACACGGCGCTTTGATAGGCCAAGCCCCTCGCCCCACATAATCAGCGATAGCGCTTTCTTAACGCCTTCATAATTATAAAGAGGCTCCCCCATCCCCATCAAAACGATATTGGTCAAGCGGCGCTCATTCTTGCCCGCGGGCCAGTCACCAAGCTCATCCATCGCCAGCAATACTTGGCCGGTAATCTCAGCCGGTGTCAGATTGCGGACAAGGCGCTGTGTGCCTGTATGACAAAAAGAACAGGTCAGCGTACAGCCAATTTGGCTTGAGATACAAAGCGTGCCTCTATCATCTTCGGGGATATAGACCATCTCTGCTTCTTGGCCATCATCACAGCGGATAAGCCATTTAATCGTGCCATCTTTGGAGGTTTGACGGTTGGTGATCATCGGCCTGTCAGCATGGAAGACCGCCGAAAGCCGCGCTCTTGCATCCTTGCCTAGCTCTGTCATATCGCCAAAATCTGTTTGACCATGACGCCAGACACGGCGCCATAATTGACGCGCTCTAAACCGTGGCAGGCCAGCCTCAATCACGGCCGCCTCAACCTCTTCCATCGATAGGCCTAACAGGCTTGTGCGCGCATTATCAACGTCAAGGCCGGCGACATTTGCTTGCGCGCCTTTGGATGTGGCATCTGCCGTTATTTGCATAATTTATCCAACAGCGCTTTTGCTTTGGTAAAACCAGAGAGTGAATATTCATCAATGGTCTTGTTACCACGGCTAGAGATACCGGTTACCACCAGCTTATTGCCGCGCTTCATCTGTGTGACCAGCTTGCTGTCATCAGCGCCATTAAATGAATAGCCGCGATTATCTTGGGTGAACAAAGTCGTCTCTTTGCCATCCACATTAAAGACCACATCGCTTTGCTTTTTATATTTATAGCCCGCTAGCACAGAGACCACATTGCGATCTGCTTTGCCGAAATGAGTGATAAAGACGCGTGTCTCGCCGCGATTATTGCGGTCATAATTCCCGCGCAAATCTGTTGGCACAGACGACATATAACAGACACGGCTTGAACCGCTATCATCGCGGTAGACAGACCAATCTTTAAAGCTATCCATCTCAACCGCTTTGGCTGTCGCAGGCGCGCTAAATGACAGGCTCACAAAACCGATTGCCGCAACTAAAGACAGGCGCCTTACCATTGTCAAAACGGCCTTCACAAGGGCCGCCATAAAGGTCTGAGAGCTGGTGTTAGAAGTTTGCGATCCAAATTTCAAAATCATTTTTTTATCCCAATTATTTGCGCGACACACGCCCCTGCATCACATAACCGCCACGGCCCGGCATTTGGGCAAAATCACATCAGAATCTGATAATGACCAAAGGGGCAACGGTTATAAATCTTCGCCTAGGACATCTTTTAGCAAATCACGCTCTTATTTGCAAAGAGATGATTCCCTATTTGCAGAGGCCAAGAATGGCTGTCCCCAATTGCCTATCTCTAACGCCCTTCCCCCACCTTCACGCTCTTGATCTAAAGGTGGGATCTCTCACAGCATCGAAACAGCGCGGGCGGTGTTTTTTCCATCAGGTAAAAAAGCCCGGCTAATTCACGAAAATCTAGGCCAGCGGATCTAGCTATTTGCCAAAAAAACTTATGTTATAGAGTAGGGCGTCAAAATAAACGCTCGTAAATTAGTTAATAAACGTATGTAAAACAACGGCTTGGACGCGCAGTATGGAAAACCTTTCCGACATGCGGAAAAATTCCCTTGTTTCTGGGGGCTCATCAGCGTTTAATACGTATATGGGAACCGGTATTGTAAATGACAATATCAACAGCCGCGCTGAGTTAGACGAGCTGTTGGTAAGAGTAGGCCGCTATAAGGATAAATCGGCCTTTGCGTCTTTGTTTTCTTATTTTGCACCGCGAATAAAATCTTTTTTGCTACGCCTTGGCACTGATATGTCCACGGCAGAAGAACTAGCACAAGAGGCGATGATCATGGTGTGGCGTAGGGCAGAGACCTTTGATCCTGCGCAAGCAGGGGCAAGCACTTGGATATTTACAATCGCACGAAACAAACGGATCGACCGCCTTCGTAAAGATGGCAGGCCCCTTCCTGATATGCTTGATCCAGCCATGATGCCAGATCAGCCAGAAACAGGGTTAGAGGCCGTAAATCGTACGCAAGAAGAAGATAAATTGCGCGTTGCAATGAAAAAATTGCCTGAAGAGCAAGCCAAAATGATCTTTGCTGCGTATTACGAAGAGAAGTCACATAGAGAAATCTCTGAAGAGAGCGGTTTGCCGCTTGGCACAGTGAAGTCTCGGATAAGATTGGCCCTATCACGGTTGCGGGCCAATTTGGATGAACATGAAAGGTAGTGCTGGTTTCCATGAACGAGCAAAACATAACAGAAAAGACCAAGAAAGATGAGGTCATCGGCGCGCTGTTGCTTGACTACGCAGCCGGCGCACTAGAAAGCCCACTTGAGATTTTGGTCGAAACACATATTAGCCTTAACGCGGCCAGCGCAAAACAATTGCGCATGCTAATGCAACTTGGTGGCATCTTACTCGAAGAATGCGAGCCTGTGTCTCTATCAGAAGGCGCGCTTGATGCTGTGATGGCAGAAATTGCCCGCGGTGAGGTAGATGAGCAAACGGCCAAGCAAGATAATGTCGTGGCCTTTACGCCATCTCATGAGGCAAAAGACGTCACAGTGGCACATTTGCCGCGCCCATTGGCAGATTATATCCCCGATTTATCATGCGATAAGAGCTGGCGTAAAATCTCCAAAGGCCTCAGCCAATGCCGCATCCAATTTGACGGCACAGATGTCGAAGCCAATATTTACCGCATTGCCCCCGGCACATCTATCCCTGTTCACAGCCACGAAGGCACAGAGGTCACACTTGTGCTATCAGGCGGCTTTACAGATGAGACAGGTGCGTTCGGCCCCGGCGATATCGCTATCCAAGAGACAGGCGCAACACATAAGCCTGTGGCAGATGATGATGGTGAATGTATCGTCTTTGCGATTAATGAAGGCAATATCCGCCTTGCCAGCCCTATTGGCCGTGTCCTCAGCTATTTGGTGAATTAAAAATAGCCTGAGACTACCGAGCTATTGGGACTATCCCAGTAGTGGCAGGAAGATCACTGATAAAGATAGGCACGCGATCGCCGTCAAAATTATGCGCAAAGACCGCATATATGACGGCCATTCGCCCTTTGACAGCACCCGCATATCATAGGCCAAGCAAATCAACAGACCGATGATAAGGCACAAAGCCGCCATCATGGCTGGCATCATCAGCGCCGCCCATCCAAGCAAAGCAGGCATCACAGACCAGACAAAGCGACCAGCGCGTGGCTGATTGCTGCTAAGCTGTGCGCCCCAATGAAGCGCGCCGACAAATGATAAAATTATCGCCCCATAGCCGATTAGCAAGGCCGCCGCTGGCGCGATTGGCGTGCGCAATTCCATCAGAGTGGCGGCGGCGAGGAATATAAAAGGCAACAAGCCGCCAAATCCCAATAGACGCGCGCTTATAATGGCTTGCTCTTCTGGCAGGATTTTATCAACCCGTGCGCCTTGCCCGCCATCTTCAGTTGGGCTGGCTTCTTTCATGACCCCATCAATGGCCGCTTCTGTGGTCATGTCCTTATCCATTATGGCTGTTCCTTTTTTGCGATCAGCGCCTCAACAGACGCAAAAAGATTATCGATGATAACATCAACGCCTGCCCGATTTGGGTGCAGGCCATCAGGCTGATTTAAATCAGGCACCAGCGCAACCCCTTCGAGGAAAAACGGGTAATAAATCACGTCATACTGCCCGGCAAGGGCGGGATATATCGCGTCAAACTCACTTTGATAATCAGCCCCCATATTGGTTGGCGCCAACATGCCTGCCAATAAAACGGGCACAGATGTCTCTTCTAATTTTGCCAAAATCTCATTCAGATTCTCAAATGATTGCGCAGGTTCAAGCCCGCGCAACATATCATTGCCGCCAAGCGCCACAAGCGCGATATCTGGCTTATCAAACAGCGCCCAATCAAGGCGCGCAAGACCGCCTTTGGTTGTATCGCCTGAGACGCCCGCATTAATCACCTCAATCACGCCTGCCCCATATGCCTCATCAAGGCGCGCCTGCAATACATCCGTCAGCCCATCACCCGGCCCAAGCCCATATCCGGCTGTCAGGCTGTCGCCCAATGCCAATAATTTCAAGCGCGGTTGCATGGCCCGCTCCTCGCCTATCGCTGCGACAGGAAAGGCCGCGAAAAAGGTGAACTGAAATAACAGGCAAAGCGTAAATAGGCCAAACGGGATAGAACGCATGAAGAGGTCACTCTTTGTTGTTTTTGACGTTTTTGACATTTAGTAAAGAACCCACATTTTTTATGCTAGAAAGAACTGGTATCAGTCTGATAGCCGCCATTGTGACTTATTATTATTTGCCATCTTATTACCTAATTCGCCTGCTAAACAATTGCAAGCCATCGCGGCTTCGCGATATATGAAA
>DBMZ01000045.1:6366-8532 GCA_002299005.1 Alphaproteobacteria bacterium UBA685
TATATGAAAACGCAAAGACGCCCACAGACCGACCTAATTTTATCACGCAAGAGACACCTATCATCATGACACAAAAAGACGCGAACCAGCCTGTAATGTCCCAGCCTGTTATATCCCAGCCTGTAATATCTTTAGCTGATTTAAAGCTCCAGCTTGGCACCACAGATCATGCGACTGAGATCTTAAAATCTATTTCGGTTGATATTCCAAGCGGTCAAAAGGTTGCTATCTTGGGCCCATCTGGTGCTGGCAAGACAAGCTTGCTGATGATTATGGCCGGCCTTGAACAGGCGACAGGCGGCACTGTGACCATGGCAGGACATGATATCACCCATATGGGCGAAGATGATTTGGCCGCTTTACGCCGTGATAATGTGGGCATTATTTTCCAAGCCTTCCGCCTTATTCCCTCTATGACCGCCTTGCAGAATGTCGCTGTGCCGATGAATTTGGCAGGCAATAAACAGGCCGAAAATATCGCCGCAGAGATGCTTGAAAAGGTTGGGCTAGGCCATCGTTTGCATCATTTACCAGACCAGCTTTCAGGCGGCGAGCAACAACGCGTCGCCATTGCCAGAGCGATTGCCCCGCGCCCGCGCATTTTGCTCGCGGATGAGCCAACAGGCAATCTTGACAGCAAGACAGGCGCGCTTGTCATTGAAACCCTGTTCGAAGCCACCGCCTCTGTTGGCGCGGCGCTTATCCTTATCACCCATGATGTCAGCCTTGCCGCCCAATGTGAGCGTATCTTGACCATTGAAGATGGTAAGCTTGTCGCTGATGAGGTGGCCAAATGAGCCCCATAATAAACCCTATAATAAACCCGGTAGAGCTTCAAAAATCAGATCAAAGCTGGTCACTTGCGTGGCGTCTTGCCAAATGCGAGATGAAAGGCAGCCTGTCAAAATTCCGCATTTTTCTCTCAGCCCTCGTGCTTGGGGTGGCGGCGATTGGCGCGGTTGGGTCTGTCGCAGAATCGATGCGCTCCGGCATTGGCGATAATGCCCGCACCTTGCTTGGCGGCGATTTGGAAATCTCCTCGCGCCAAACAGCCGTTGATGAGACCGTCTATGCCGCCGCAAAATCACTTGGCCAAGTTGCCAGCACGCTTGAGATGCGCGCCATGTTGCGCAACCCCGAAACCAAAGAACGCAAGCTAGTTGAGCTAAAAGCCGTTGATAGCGCATGGCCGCTTATCGGCGATGTTGTGATAGAAAGCGGCATCGCCCTCAGCGAGGGGCTCGCCCCCGGCAAGGCGTTATTGCAACCATCTCTCATGCGCAATCTTGCCGTTGAGGTTGGCGATATTGTCCAGCTTGGCGAGGCGCAATTAATCGTCGCAGGCGCGCTCACATCCGAGCCTGATAGAACGATTAATTTTGGCGGCTTTGGCCCGCGCGTTTTGATATCGGCTGAGACTATCGCGCTCACAGGCCTTGTAAAGCCTGGCTCATTCATCTCTTACCGGTCAAAGATTTTGCTCGATAACCCTGCCCAAACACCACAAGCCGCCGCCCAGCTAAAGCCATTATTGGCTGATTCGCATGGCCGCTTGCGTGATGTATCATCTGCCGCCCCCGGCTTTGATAGCTTTATCGCGCGCGCCGAAGCCTTTTTGATTCTGGTCGGCCTGACCGCTTTATTAATTGGTGGTCTTGGTGTTGGCTCGGCAGTGCGCGCATGGTTGCAATCACGCATGGGCGTTATCGCGACGCTCAAATGCCTTGGCGCACCATCCGTGCTTATCTATCGCATTTATTTGTTACAGATTATGGCCATTGCGACGATTGGGGTTGCTTTGGGCGTCACGATTGCCGCCATTGCCCCTGCCGCCACAGCTTCGCTTCTGGCGCAATATGTCGCTGTGCCGCCGGTTGTCGCGCTCTTTCCAAAGCCGCTTTTTATTGCGGGTGCTTTTGGTCTGCTAACAGCCTTTATCTTCACGCTTTTGCCGCTATCACGTGCCAGAGGCATTCGTGCCAGCCAGCTATTTCGGGCACTGATTACCCCGCCCAAAGGCCTGCCACCTTTTGGGGTCCTATTACGGATGGCACTTGCGGCCATTGCTTTGACGATTTTGGCGCTTTTGGCAACCGCTGATATGCGCCTGACCTTTGGCTTTATTGGCGGTGCGATTGGCGCGCTTGGCCTGCTGGCTCTATTGGG
>DBMZ01000119.1 GCA_002299005.1 Alphaproteobacteria bacterium UBA685
TCAAACACTAAAATGCGTTTATTTGCTTTTTTTCTAAATTATTTTCAATAGCCTGATTTTTCAGTGTTTTTTAGCCTCATCACGCAACATTACTGCGCGAGAGCCTGTGGATACATTAATAAACTTAGCCCTGCCCCCCAATGGGTCAAGATAGGTGCCCATGAATCAAATGTGAATCAGATATGAGTAAGATGTGAATCACGCTGATTAACGGTGAATCAGGGGGCTTACATGCCTATTACCCATCTAGGGGAGTGTTTTGGCAACCTCTCTTAGGGCAAATTTCTGTATTTTACCTGTGGATGTGCGCGGGATTGCCTGAAAACAGAATCGCGCCGGAATTTTATAGCGTGCTAGATTCGCGCCACACCATTGGCGCAAAGCATCCTCATCACAGCTTGCCCCTTCCGCCAATTCAATAAAGGCACAAGGTGTCTCGCCCCATTTATCATGCGGCATCGCAACCACAGCGACCACCGCCACGGCCTCATGCTTATATAAGGCTTCCTCAATCTCAATAGATGAGATGTTCTCGCCCCCTGATATAATGATATCTTTGGATCTGTCTTTGAGCTGGATATAGCCATCTGGATAGACGACGCCCAAATCGCCTGAATGGAACCAGCCGCCTTTGAAGGCATCTTCTGTCGCTTGCTTATTTTTGAAATAGCCTTTCATGACGACATTGCCGCGGAACATCACCTCACCGATGGTTTTGCCATCATGAGGCACAGGTGCCATTGTCTCAGAATCCATGATTTGCAAATCTTCTAGCGGCAAATAACGCACACCTTGCCGCGCTTTGAGCGACGCTTGCTTTTCGGCTGGCAAATCAGACCAATCCTGATGCCATTCATTGACCACCGCAGGGCCATAGGTTTCAGTTAGGCCATAAAGATGCGTGACGTGAAAGCCTGCCTCACTCATCTCTTTTAAGAGTGTTTCAGGCGGCGGGGCGGCGGCGGTGAAGAATTGCACCTTTCGCGACAAAGTCCGCTTTTCAGCCTCTGGTGCTGCCATCATTAGTGACATCACAATCGGCGCACCGCATAGATGCGTCACTTGTTCTTGTGCCAAAGCCTGCCAGATAGGCTCTGCCCGCACCTGACGCAGGCAAACATGCGTGCCGATAATCGCCGACATCGTCCAAGGAAAGCACCAGCCATTACAATGAAACATGGGCAAGGTCCATAAATAGACCGCATGCTTTTTCATATCGCCAATCAGCGCATTGCCTTGTGCCAGTAAATAAGCGCCGCGATGATGCGAGACCACGCCCTTTGGCTTGCCTGTCGTGCCGGACGTATAGCCGATAGAAATCGCATCCCACTCATCCTCTGGCATGAGCCATTGATAAGTCGCATCTCCCTCACCTACCAGCGTCTCATAATCTAGCGCGTCTGTTTCAATGGGCGCACTTTGATAGAGGCTGTCATGATAATGGATAAGAACAGGCGTGACCTCTGCTAGTGCGAGCGCCTCTTGCATCAAAGGCATAAATTCATCATCGACAATAACAATTTCTGCGCCGGCATGGTCAAGCTGATAGGCGATAATGGCGGCATCTAGCCTTGTGTTAATACAATGAATCACACCGCCACACATCGGCACCGCATAATGACATTCAAGCATGGCAGGCGTATTGGCCAACATCACAGAGACCGTCGCTCCTCTGCCGATGGCGAATCTTGTCGCAAGGATTGAGGCAAATTGCCGGGTGCGCGCGTAAAAGCTGCGATAATCACGGCGCAGATCGCCATGGATAACCGCTATATGGTCGGGATAGGTCTCCGCCGCCCTTTGCAAAAACCCCAAGGGTGTTAGCGGCTGATGATTAGCCGGGTTACGGTCCAAATCCTGATTATAAGGATTCATGTCGCCATTATGAACCTTTGTCACGGGCATCTCTTATTTATCTTGCCATGCGGCGGGGCGCTTTTCGATAAAGGCGTTTATGCCTTCTTCGGCATCACGTGCCAGCATATTTTCCACCATCACCTGTGAGGCATGATCATAGGCGGCAGATAGGCTCATCTCTGCTTGCTCATAAAAAGCGCGCTTGCCAACCGCAACTGTTAGCGATGATTTGCTCGCAATCTTAAGCGCGAGCGCTTCTGCCTCATCCGACAAAGCCTCTTGTGAGACGACTTTATTCACTAGCCCCATCTCTGCGGCACGCTCGGCCGGCACCATATCGCCTGCCAACAGCATCTCCATCGCATGTTTGCGAGACAGATTGCGCGATAGGGCGACCATCGGCGTTGAACAGAATAAGCCAATATGAACACCAGGCGTGCTAAAGCGTGCTTTGTCTGAGGCAATCGCAAGATCACAACTCGCCACAAGCTGGCAACCAGCGGCGGTCGCGACACCATCCACCTCTGCGATAACAGGCTTTGGGCAGGTGACAATTAATTGCATCATATTGGAACATTGCCCCAAAATGCGGGTGAAATAGGCGCGGCCCCTATCATCATTATCTCTTGCGGCTGTCATTTCTTTCAGATTATGACCCGCACTAAAGGCTGGGCCCTTGGCGGCAAGGATAACCACGCGAACATCTGCGTCGCTCGCAACGGCCTTAAAACAATCGGTCAGCGCATCAAGCATCGCTTCAGACAGCGCATTGCGACGCGCCTCGTCATTTAAGGTCACACGCAAAACACCTGCCGCGCTAAGCTCTTTATGTAATATGGCTGTATCACTCATCTCGCACCTCACCTGATAGCTATTAAATCAACGCTATCGAGTGGCAGGCGCAATTGCAAATGAAAGAATGTCCCTATCACATGGCCAGCCCTATGACAGCATTTGGCTCAGCGCATTATGGGAAGGCCTCATTTGCGCAAAAGTCAGAGATTGCTGGATATGATCTAGATGCTCTTCCATCAGCTTTTGTGCCTTTTCCACCTGCCCTGCGGCCATCGCCTCTAGCAATTGGCGGTGTTCTTCTTCCTTGCAAGATTTATGATGAGGCCCTGCATCATAACAACCTTAGAACCAGTAAATATCGCACCTATATCACCGGCTAGCGCAGGCGTGATATCAAGGCGCAAAAAGCATTGCACTTGGATAAAAGCGGTGTGAAGATAGGCGCTCATCTTCTGCCTTGAGAGCCCCAACCCTATGCTTGCTTTTACTCTTGCTGTCTTTTTCCTCATTATCACGCCCGGCCCCGGCGTTTTATCAACGGCCGGCATTGGCGCGGCCTTTGGCAGACGGGCCGGCTTTTCCTATGTCGCAGGGCTGTTTTTCGGCAATTTGCTTGTCGGACTTATCATTGTCACAGGCCTTGCGGCGATTATACTCTCAGGCGATATATTGCGCTTTGCCCTTGGCGTGCTATCGTCTGGCTATTTGCTCTACCTTGCATTTCGTATTGCTTTTGCGGGCAGTAAAATTGCCTTTATCGAAGCAGCGAATCGCCCCGGTTTTTGGTCTGGCATCTTTTTGCAATTTGTGAACCCCAAAGCCTATGCGGTTAACACAGCCCTATTCTCTAGCTTTGCCTTCATGCCTGATAATTTCTTGCTCGAATTGGTTTGGAAATTCATTCTTCTAAACCTTGTCTGGATCCCGCTTCATCTTTTATGGCTTGAGGCAGGTGTGACGATGCAAAAACTCTCTCTCTCAGCGCCTGTGACAAGAGGCATAAATATCGCCATGGCCATCAGCCTGACGATTGTCGTCACCCTGTCATTCCTCTCATTAATGGGGGCCAGCCAATGACTAACCCTTCTATCTTGGATGTGAATGCTAGCCTTTATAATGGGGATATATTGCTATTTTCTGGCACCAGTCTTTTTTCCTATTCCATCCGCGCCTTTACCAACAGCCGTTGGTCGCATTGCGGCATGGTCGTCTATCGCGAAGAACAGGGGCCAAATGCCCAAATTTGGGATGTCAGCAAAAAGCATTTTGGCGGTGAGGTAGCCCTCTATGATTTGCAAGAGCGCATCGCCGCCTATAATGGCACCATTGCGTATCGCCCTCTAATGCGTGCCAGCAATAAGCGCGGCCTTCACCATGCAGAGATGACAAATTTTGACAGCGTCTTTCAGTCCCTCATCGGTCGCCCCTATGAGACAAGCAAGCTAGAATTATTCAAAGCCGCCTTTGACCCAAAAATATTAAGCTATGAGCTTTCCCTCAATGCGCCTGATCTTTCCTCTATTTTTTGCGGTGAGCTCATCGCTGAAACCTATCAGCAATTGGGCTTGCTTGACCGAGATATAAGTGCCAATGAATATGTACCAGCGGATTTTGGTGACCATAAAATCACCCAACTTCAAAAGGGTTATCACCTCTTGGATGAAATCATCATCAAAGAAGAGCTAACCTAGTTTATTAACGACCAACAATTTACAAGACATAATAAGGAAGACACATGATGGATAAAAAGGTTTGTTTAATCATCGGCGGCGGGCGCGGCATGGGCGCGGCAACGGCGCGCGAAATGCACCAGCGCGGCTATGCGTTGGCCCTGATGTCACCGTCTGAGACATGTGAGCAACTAGCCGCAGAATTGGGCGGCATTGCCCATCGCGGCGCCGCAGAAAACGGGGGTGACCTTGCCGCTATCACAGAGAAGACGATGGCCCATTATGGCCGCATAGATGCCGCGCTTATTCATGTGGGTGGCCCGCCAAAAGGTGATTTGCTGGATATCGCTGATGAGGATTGGGACAAAGCCAATCAGATGATTATCAAGCCTGTTGTGCGAATGGCAAAACATCTGACCCCTATCATGGAAGCCCAAGGCGGCGGCTCTATTGTGAATATCACGACCTTCTCATCTTTTGAGCCAAGCCTGACCTTCCCAACATCGTCTGTTTATCGCGTTGGCGTCTCATCCTTCACAAAGCTTTATTCAGATCGTTATGCGGACAAGAATATTCGGATGAATTGCCTGTTACCGGGCTTCACAGACAGCCTTGATTTGCCGCAAAAATTTGCTGATATGGCGCCGATGAAGCGTCTTGCCACAGCCGAAGAGCAAGCCAAAGCGGCGGCATTTTTGCTAACTGATGATAGCAGTTTTATCACCGGCCAGAGCCTGCGCTCAGATGGCGGTCTTACACGCCATATGTAGCCTAAATATCTTTGACGGCCTGATAGAGCCTCTGCCATGTCTGATAGCGCGCCTGATACGCGTCATGATACGCGCTATCAGCTTTAAAAACCCTCTCAATCGCAGGTTTGGTTAAAATCGCCTCTTGCGATTGACCTGTTGCCAGCGCGCCTAGACGTGCCGCACCCAATGCCGCGCCATAATCACCTTGGATAGGCAAATCAATCTCACAGCCTGTTACATCAGCTATCATCTGAAGCCATTGGTGATTTCTGGCACCGCCGCCTGTGGCGATAAAGCGCGTCGGATGACTGCCAGCATCTTGCAATACCCGCACGCAATCGGCGAGCGCAAAGGCGACCCCCTCCATCACAGCAAACGCCATTTCAGCGATTGAATGAGACCGGCTAAGCCCAATAAAGCCACCTCTCGCATTGGCATCATTATGCGGTGTGCGCTCACCTGAGAGATAGGGGTGGAAATAAGGACGGGCTTTTGTCATATCAATGGACGCCGCCGCCTCTGCCAATGCGCTGACGCTATGATTGGTTATCTCTGACAGCCAATTAAGGGAATCTGTTGCGGATAATATGACCCCCATCTGATGCCATTTATCGGGCAAGGCATGACAGAAGGCATGCGCGCCACTATCGGCGGCGGGGGCAAAATCATCTGTGACCACAAACACAACCCCTGATGTGCCAAGCGAGATAAAGCCGTCACCTGCCTCTACTACACCAAGGCCACAAGCGGCGGCGGCATTATCGCCTGCGCCTGCGATAATCGGGCGCCCTTTTATGCCCCATCTCTGCGCGATATCGCCCTTTAGCCGCCCGGCAGGCTGACTGCCTTCAACAAGCTGTGGCATCTGCGCGCGCGTCAAACCGCAATGGCCCAGAAGCTGATCGCTATAATCACGCTTGCCAACATCAAGCCATAGGGTGCCGCTTGCATCTGACATATCAGAGAGCCTTTCACCGCTAAGAACAAAGCGCACATAATCTTTGGGCAGGAGGGCATGCGCCATTTTGGCAAACATCTCTGGCTCATGATGCGCGAGCCATGACACCTTTGGCGCCGTAAAGCCCGGCATGACAGCATTGCCGCCTATCACTCTAAAATCATCTGTTGCGCTATCAAGCGCGCTAGCCTCCTCACCATTTCGGACATCATTCCATAAAATGGCTGGCCGCAATATATCGCCCCTAGCATCCAGCGCCACAAGCCCATGCATCTGACCTGACAGGCCAATTGATTGCACCGCGCGCAAAGCATTCGGGGCACTTGCCGCCAATGATGCCATCACATCTTCAATCGCAGCAAGCCAATCAGCCGGCGCCTGTTCTGACCAGCCCTCATGGGGGCGCGACACGCATAGGGGCGCAGAGGCCGTTGCCACAAACCCCATCGCCTCATCAAGCAACAACCCCTTAATGCCAGAGGTGCCAATATCAAGACCGACATACATCCAATGCGCCCCTTATGAATGAACCATTTGCGAGAGAATAGCGGTAACATGCGCTGATTGCGACAGGTCCGCTTGGCGGCCTTCTGCGACAGCATGCACGAAATCTTCTATCATGAGCTGATACTGATCACAGGCCGCAAATACCACTTCTTGCCCCTGACCTAGCATTTCACCTTTGTCACTATTCGCAAAAAAGCCTCTTGTGATAGCAGGCGGATTAAACGGCACCTCAAGCCTTGCCCATCCATCTGTGCCGATTAATTGCACAGATTGCGCGAGGGCTGAGCCACTTGAGCAGGTCAAGCTTAACAGCTGATCTTCCCCCCGCCCCTCTTTCACAAAGGCGATAATGGCATTGGCTGATTTTTCGACATCAATATGGGGTTCTTCTTGCTTTTGGATATGGCGCAATTCAGGCACCCCGTCAAACAGCATCAACCCTGACAGCAAACAATAGCAACCAATATCCCAAATAGGCCCGCCGCCCCATGCTGATTTGTTACGCACATTCCCCTCTGGGCGCGGCGGATAGGAGAAATGCGCATGAATAAATTGACGCGCCCCGACCGCCACATCGCGCATCCATGCCCATTGCGGATGATAACGCACCATATAGCCATCATAGAGATAGGTCTTTGTGCGCTTAACACAGGCCACCAATTCGTCAAATTCTGCCATAGAGAGCGCGACAGGCTTCTCACAAAGCACAGGCTTTCCAGCCTCTAGCGCCTTAATGGCATAGGGCACATGCAAATGATTTGGCAGCGCATTATAAATCGCATCCACACCCTCATCTGCGATAAGGCCTTCATAATCAGTCACCTTGATATCACCCCAAATAGGGTCAAGCCCTTGCGCGGGGTCACGCCTGCCAATGGCGACAATTTCATGACCCGCCGCCAGAATGGCTGGCCGCAAATTACGTCTAGCTATATTCGCATCACCCAAAATACCAAATCGCATGAGAGGCCCCTTTTCCTGCAATGACTATCCCTGATTTAACATGATAATAGCGCGAAATCGCTTGTGCTGTCGATGACATCAATCACAAAGAATAAGATGATTATCGCCTGACAGATGAACTAACCAGCCGCCGGGCATCGTACTAGATTATAGAGCAGTTAGTGATTTAGGAGTGAGTGATGAAAGCCATTTTAATCGGGTCTATTGGCGCATTATGCGAGACATCTGAAATTCAGAGGCAATCTTTCAACCAAGCCTTAGCAGAATATGATACAGGACTTTATTGGAATGTCGCACAATATTGCGCCTTAATTCGCGCACCTGGCGGCCTTCTACGCTTACAAAATCTGGGCATAAAGGACGAAGTGGCAAAAGCCATCCATAGCCGCAAGCAAGCCCTATTTGCAGAGCGCATCAAAGGTACGATTGCCCCGCGTGATGGCATCATCGAGCTGATAAATGAATGCCATAAGCAGGATATAAAGCTCGGCTTTGTGACCAGCACGACCCTTGTTACATTACAAGCGGTGATGGAAGCGCTTGCGCCAATGATTGACTTTGACCGATTTGATATCATCACAGATGCCAGCCATGTGGCAAAGCCAAAGCCGCATCCAGATATCTATCATCACGCCCTTCATGAATTGGCGATAAACGCAGATGACGCGCTTGTCATCGAAGATAGTGAAGCCAATGCCAATGCCGCACAAAAAGCTGGTCTGCGGTGCTTGTTTACGCCGGGCGAATATCAGATGGCAGATATTCAGACCCTCGTCACAGCCTCGTATGATGAATGTGCGTCCCTATGGCAAAAAGCGGCGTAACATACAGCTGATATTAGGCCACTTTTTTAGCTTTTCTCTCTTTGCGCAGAATATGAATAATGCAGGCCAATGAAATACACGCCATCGCAAGGATGCCAACAAAGCCTATCTGCACATTATCTGCCGCGCCAAGGGCGATGACAACAGCCCCGCCAACACCGCCCACAACCATTGTCACAGCCCCAATGAGGCCAGAGGCTGTGCCGGCATTTGCGCGCGCCGCACTAATGCCGCCGATTGTGGCATTCGCCACGGTTAGCCCATTACCAAACCCAAAAGCAGCACAAGGCAGCGCAAAGGCAAGCGGCTCTGTCGCGCCTGATAGCTGGACAAACACCAAGGCGGTCAGTGATGTAACGGCCAAAATACAACCGGTAAAGGTCGCAATGGCAACACCCTTTTTCACCATATAAAGTCGGTTGAATAAATTACCTGCCACATAGCCTACGGGCGTCATCGCAAAATAAAACCCAAAGGCAAGACTGTTGACGCCAATGGCCTCATAAGCATAGGGGATGAAGGCGTTCATCGTGAAAAAGGCCCCAACCTGCAAAGAAGACACAATCATAAATGACACGAAAACAGGATTAGTCAGCACCTGCTGATAGCCATTTATAACGGTTGCCAATTGCAGTGATTGCCCCGTGCTTGGGTTTGTTTCTGGCAAGAATACAAAACTACCCAACAGCAAGATGAACCCTGCTATAAAAATCAGCCCCATCACACCCTGCCAGCCAAACAGGAACACAATCGTGCCACCAAAGATAAGCGCCAGCATTGGCACAATCGCTTGAATTGTTTGCACCGTTGCCATCGCCTTTGCGGCATCTTCTTTGGCAAAGTAATCATTCACCATCGTGCGGCCCATCGAAATACACGCCCCCGCGCCAAGCCCTTGCAGGACACGGCACAAGGTCAGCAACGTGATATCTGTGACCATCAGCGCAAACAGACCGCCAAGTGTGATAAATAACGCACCCATCCGAAAGAAAATACGGCGCCCAAACACATCAGATAAAGGCCCGTAAAATAACTGGCCACCAGCAAGCATCGCAAGATAGGCGGTTAGCAAATACTGAACCCGGTTAGGGTCTATCTGCAAATCTCGCGATATAACAGGCAATGCAGGCGTGATAAGCGTAATGCCCATCACCGCACTGCCCGTGCCAAGAGCGAGCAGCCATAGAGGCAGAGTTTTTTGAGATGCCAAAAGAGCTATCCTTTATTTTGAGTTTTGAGC
>DBMZ01000080.1:0-2102 GCA_002299005.1 Alphaproteobacteria bacterium UBA685
GAGCGACCTGTCTCATAAACCTCATCAGACCCCCAATTATAGGTCAGCTCAAGCTCAGGTGCGTGAGTGGCGTGGGCGCTTTCCTCATCTTGCGGAGCGGCCAAGAAAATCAGGGTAAATTTGCCAGCTTCATTATCCGTGCGGCGCGTCTCCACAAGCCCCATCTTATTCACCCAAAAATCGAGGGACTCATCAATATCAGTTATTCGGATCATTGTATGAACAAAACGCATGGCTGGTTTTCCTTCTGGCAAAAGATAGCTGTGATAGGCCGGTGCCTTTCTATATTATGCAAAAGCTGTCAGGAGAAGGGAACAAGTAAGTTTAGACTTCTTGAAATAAAACCTCTAGCTTCCAAATAGCGCCCCTCTTATCATGAGGTGTGCCCTATGATTGTTTTTGAAAGCGCGCTTAATGTCTCACTCTGTCGTCCATCTAGATGAAGCAAATGCCCTGC
Source organism: Alphaproteobacteria bacterium UBA685 (assembly GCA_002299005.1). Taxonomy (GTDB): domain Bacteria; phylum Pseudomonadota; class Alphaproteobacteria; order Puniceispirillales; family Puniceispirillaceae; genus UBA685. The sequence goes on from DBMZ01000080.1 coordinate 458, forward strand.
CATTATGGCGCAGACCTGTTGCCTTATTATTTGTCATGGCCTTTGCGATGCCGTTGGCTTTTTCAACATGGACCGCTTTGCTCAATAACTTTGTGATTGAGGCTGCTAACTTTACCGGCGTTGAAATAGGCTGGTTACAAACAGTGCGCGAAATCCCGGGCTTTTTGGCAGTTGGCATATTGGTTTTGATGATCTTTTTCCGTGAGCAAAAGCTAGGGCTGATATCCTTGCTGATGCTAGGCGGGGCGACGATTGCCACTTCAAACTTCCCTAGTTTTTATGGCCTATTGATCACCACCTTTATTGGCTCAGTTGGGTTTCATTATTTTGAGACGGTCAACCAATCTCTGCAGTTGCAATGGATAGATAAGGATAAAGCCCCGCAAATATTGGGCTGGCTAGTGGCCTGTGGTTCAGCCGCCTCATTGCTTGCCTATGGGCTGATCACGCTATTTTGGTATAGTTTTGAGTTATCCTATCATTTTGTCTATGCGGTGGGCGGCAGTGCCTGTGCCATTCTGGCCATCTATAGCTTTGTTGCTTTCCCGCAATTTCAATCGCGCTATAAACAGCACACAAAATTGCTTTTGCGCAAACGCTATTGGCTCTATTACGCGCTGCAATTTATGGCTGGTGCGCGGCGTCAAATCTTCCTTGTGTTTGCGGCTTTCATGATGGTTGAGAAATTTGGCTATGATGTGCATCACCTGACATTCTTGTTCTTGGTGAATTACCTTGCCAATATGATTTTTGCGCCATTGATGGGACGGTTTGTGCAAAAACTGGGCGAGCGGTTTGCCCTTGTGTTTGAATATGCAGGCCTGACGATTTTATTTATTCTTTATGGCGGCATTTACTATTTTGATTGGAGCGCATGGATTGCCGCCGCGCTTTATGTGCTAGATCATTTACTCTTCGCGCTTGCCTTTGCCTTAAAGACCTATTTCCAGAAGATTTCAGACCCGCAAGATATCGCGCCAACAGCCGCGGTTGCCTTTACCATCAATCATATAGCGGCGGTATTCTTGCCAGCGTCTCTTGGCTATTTATGGATTGTCGCACCTGATGGCGTCTATATTCTCGCCGCTTCTATGGCCTTTATATCACTAGGTCTGGCATGCCTCATCCCGCGCCACCCTATGAAGGGGCAAGAGACCATATTGGTCAAACCAGCCACAGCGACAGCAAAAACAAGCTAGAGTTGTGCCAAGAAATTGATAAGCTCACAGCGATGGGCCGTCTTATCCATCAACGCCTCACTCAGCTGATATTTGGTCACTAATTCCGGCGGCATATCCTCGTCTAGCTGGTGAAAATCAGCCATGATTTCCGCCATAACATCAGGCCCATCAGCCTCAACAGAGTGCTTCGCCGCAAAGCTTTTTGCATCGCTAAAACTATCGACATCATTCAAAGCCATATAGCGGGCAATATCGCCAAAGCTCAATTCTGGGTGATATTGCACGCCCCAAAAGCGCACCCCGTCTTGTTCATAGGCTATGGCTTGGTGCTGGCTATGGTCATTCGAAGCCAGACTTACCGCGCCCTGTGGCAAGTCAGCTATCTCATCACGATGCATGCATCTGGCATCAAATAATGGCGCTTTGCCTTTATAAAGGGGATGATTTGCCCCTGCCTTATTAAC
>DBMZ01000080.1:2276-6547 GCA_002299005.1 Alphaproteobacteria bacterium UBA685
CCCCCTAAGACCGCGACTGCCAATTGCAGGCCATAGCAAGAACCAAAAACAGGCCGGCCAGTGGAAAGCGCAAGCCGCATAAGCTGTCTTGCTGGCGCGGCAGGTGCCTCATCTGCTGACCATGAATTGGCGGACCCTGTAAAGACGATACCATCACAGCCCTCAAACACATCTTCTGCATAGGCATAATCATCGAAATGCGGGCGCAGGATCCGAAATGTCAGCTCCTCATCAAGGGCCTTCAGACAATCGGCAAATCCCTCTGCCGCGCCATATATCCGACCCCCAATGGTGCGGACAAGGCCTTGATGATTGCCTTCAACAATTGCGAGATGCTTGGCCATCTTCTTAAATCTCTGCCGTGCCAATTTCTTGACGACGCTTGGCCACATAGGCTTCCAAAGCCTCTATTTTATCCGGCGCTAATGCGGGTGCTTGATACTCTGCCAGCATCTTTTGCCAAATCTCTGTTGCTCTTTGGGTGGTGTCTTTTGCGCCCTTTTCAACCCAGCCTTCATAATTTGTCCAATCAGATAGGAACGGCTCATAAAAGGCGGTCTGATAGCGCGACATTGTATGAGACGCCCCAAAGAAATGCCCGCCGGGATTGACCTCATCATGCGCTTCAAGCCCATAATCATCATCTTCGAATGACAAAGGCATCAACATCTGGCTCATGGCTTGCAACATTTCACAATCCACCACCAGCTTTTCATAAGAGGCCACAAGCCCCCCTTCTTGCCAGCCCGCGGCATGATAAATCATATTGCCATGCCCTTGCACCGCGCCCCACAGCGCCATCTGCGTCTCCCATACCCCTTGCGCATCAACACAATTTGACGCTGAACAAGCCGAAGTACGGTAAGGCACATTATAATAACGCGCCAGTTGACCACCTGCCATATTGGCAAGGCTATTCTCTGGCGTACCAAAAGCAGGCGCCCCTGATTTCATATCGACATTTGAGGTAAAACCGCCATAGACCACAGGCGCACCTTTGCGGACTATCTGCGATAGGGCCATCGCAAAAAGCGCCTCAGCATTTTGTTGCAGTAACGCCCCTGCCAAGCTTGCCGGTGTCATTGCCCCCATAAGGGTAAAAGGTGTGATGACCACAGGCTGAGCAATCTTTGCAAGCGCGATAAGGGCCGAAGACATTTCAGCATCAAATTTACGCGGGCTATTAATCGAGATATTCGTCATAACCGCCGGCGCATCTGCCAAATCTTCAATTTCACAGCCACGCGCAATGGCCATCATATGGGCCGCATCCATCACTCTTGTCTCACCAATGGACATTGACAGGAACGGCTTATCTGTGAGCTTGAAATTCGCTAAATTCGTATCAAGATGGCGCGTATTTACCGGCAAATCAGAGGGGCTTAACGTCTGATTGCCAAAGAAATGCAAGCAGTTAAAGGATTGCCCTAATTTAATAAAGTTTTGGTAATCCTCAAAATTACCCGCGCGCCGCCCCTTTATCATATCATGGACATTTGGCGGGCCTGAGACCATGCCAAAATTAATATGATTACCGCCAACGGTGATTTTCTGCGCCTCATTATAGCTATGAAGCGTAAAATGGTGCGGCACTGTGCTGATAAGCTTGGTTAAAAGCGCCTCATCAATGCGGACAATTTCGCTTACCTCATCCACATCAGCCCCCGCATCACGGTAATAGCCACGCGCGATAGGGCACATAACCTCAAGGCCATAATGCGCAATCAGCTTTTTGGAACGATGGTCAATCTCTTGGATTTGTTCCATCGACAAAGGGCTGAGCGTGCCCAAATTATTCTGCAATGAGCGACGCGGCAATTGAGATATTGCCGGCGCCCCGCCCGTGCCCGCACTATCGCCGCCAGAGCGACGTCTTGCATTCCTTCGAACCATGATAGTCTCTTATAGTTAATCAGCCGATTAGCCTTCAACAGGCCCGCCAGCCTCTTTCCAATCACCAAAGCCACCAATATTATGGACGCTCTCATACCCCATCTCTAACAATGTGCGCCCTGTTAGCGCCGCCATGCCACCGGCACCACAAACAAGCAAAATCTCTTTATCTTTGCTAAGGGAGTCATTGTAATGAGGGGTTGTCTCATCAGCGGCAAATTCAATAAAGCCGCGCGGGATGCGAAGCGCGCCGGCAATTGTGCCTGACTGGTCAATCGCTTTGCCATCACGCACATCAATGATGACCACATTATCACCACCATGTTTGGCAATGGCGTCCTCGACCGAAAGGCGTGGCACAAGGCTGTTTGCTTGTTCTAGATAGGCTGCTGCTGATTTTGTCATGATTATCTCTTTTGCGCTGATGTTAACAAAGATGGCTGTCATAAATCTCTGTGACGCCATCCCTAACAATGAGCCGATTTCAAGACATGTCAAGACAGCGTTTTGCTGAATTGGCGATAAGATAAAAAATCACTAGGAACTGATAATCTTTTTGACTGAAAACTGATTAAATGTGATATGAATTTTGACTCTGAACCGCAACATGTCAGGCCGCGCCGATGATGGCTTAGCAACGCTTATGCGTGACCAGACATGTACAACATAAAAGGGCAATAGATATGGCACTTCCAAATACCCGCGAATTTTATATTAACGGCGCGTTTACAAACTCTATTGATGGCACAGATGTGCCTGTCATGAACCCCTCGCATCACACGCCTTGCGCGACTGTCACACTTGGCGGCGCAAAGGATGGTGAGGCAGCTGTTGCGGCGGCAAAGGCGGCCTATGCTATGTGGTCACAAACCACTAAGCAAGAGCGCATCGCACTGGTTGAGCGTATTTTGACAGCCTATAAGGCGCATAGCGAAGAATTGGCCCTTGCCATCTCAACCGAGATGGGGGCACCAATTGATTATGCGACAAGCGCGCAAGTGACAGCTGGCACATGGCATATTGAAAACTTCCTTATGGCGATTGAAGATTTTGAATTTGAAGGAAGCCTTGGCGGGCATGCACCAGATGATCTTATCACCCATGAGCCGATTGGTGTGGTGGGTCTTATCACGCCGTGGAATTGGCCAATGAATCAGGTCACATTGAAGGTGATCCCTGCCCTTTTGGCTGGTTGCACAATGGTCTTAAAGCCATCTGAAATTGCGCCTCTATCGTCGCAAATTTTTGCCAAGATCATGCATGAGGCTGGCACACCGGCGGGCGTCTTTAACATGGTGCATGGCGATGGGGCGGGCATTGGCACGCTACTATCAGGCCATAAAGACATTGATATGATCTCTTTCACAGGCTCCACAAGAGCCGGCCAAGCTATCTCGGAAAATGCGGCCAAGACCCTTAAGCGTGTTCACCTTGAGCTTGGCGGCAAGGGCGCGAATATCATCTTTGATGATGCCGATGAAAAAGCGGTCAAGCGCGGTGCGATTAGCTGTTTTAACAATACCGGCCAATCTTGTAATGCCCCGACCAGAATGCTTGTGAGCCGCAGCCGCTATGAAGAAGCGGTTGAGACAGCCAAGGCAGTTGCCGAGATGATACAGCCTGATTATGCCGAAAAATCAGGGCGTCATATTGGCCCGGTTGTCAGTGATGTGCAATATGACAAAATCCAAGCGCTGATTGCCAAAGGGATTGAAGAAGGCGCAGAATTGGTTGCCGGCGGTCTTGGCAAGCCTGAGGGGCTCGAAGATGGCTATTTTGTGAAGCCCACAGTTTTTGCAGGCGTCAATAATGATATGACGATCGCGCGCGAAGAAATCTTTGGCCCTGTTCTGTCTATTTTGCCGTTTGACACCGAAGAAGAAGCGATTGAGATTGCCAATGACACAATTTACGGGTTGACCAATTATATCCAAAGCCAAGATGCTGAGACATGCAAGCGTGTGGCGAAAAATCTGCGCTCTGGCATGGTAGAAATTAATGGCAAGGGCCGTGCGCGCATGTCACCTTTTGGCGGCATGAAAGCCTCTGGCAATGGTCGTGAGGGCGGTGTCTGGGGCATCATTGATTTCATGGAAGTCAAAGCCATCTCAGGCTGGAAGGACTAGCCCTGTGCCGATTATCCGTGTGGAAATGCTCAAAGGGCGGACGGTTGAGCAAAAAAGGGCCTTGGCAGAAAAATTGACAGATGATTTTGTTGAAACCTGTGGCGGCAACAAATCATCTATCAATGTCATTATCACCGAAATTGACGCAGATGATTGGGCGATTGGCGCAGAGCTTATTTCCGACAGAGGGAAATAACACTTCTCGCCCCTAATAGGGGTGTGATATCATCAAAACCTGCAACGCCTCATGTG
>DBMZ01000080.1:6709-15981 GCA_002299005.1 Alphaproteobacteria bacterium UBA685
CCATTTGTGCCGAAGTGATTGTTGCCAACATCAATAAAGGATAAAGAGAATTTCATGTCTCTATTAAAGATAAATGCTTTGACGAAAAGCTATGAGAACGGGTTTCAAGCTTTGAAATCAGTTGATTTGGAAGTGCGCGAAGGTGAAATCCTCGCCCTACTTGGCCCGAATGGCGCGGGGAAAACCTCCCTTATTTCAGCGACATGCGGGCTAACCAACATCACATCTGGCACCATCACAGTTGGCGGCTATGATGTGGTGAAACAGCCCCTTGAAGCACGTCGTCAAATCTCGCTCGTGCCGCAAGAAATTATGCTTGAGCCGTTTGAGAAGGTGATTACCACTGTGCGCCTATCGCGCGGCCTATTTGGTCTTGCGCCTGATGAGGCACATATTGAAAAAACCTTGCGCCGCCTGTCTCTATGGGACAAGCGTGACACGCGCAACATGGCGCTATCAGGCGGTATGAAACGCCGCGTGATGATCGCAAAAGCTCTGAGTCATTCGCCAAAATTACTGTTCCTTGATGAGCCTTCAGCGGGTGTTGATGTCGAATTACGCAATGATATGTGGCGGCTTGTCGAAGAGTTAAAAGAGCAAGGTGTGACCATCATCTTGACCACCCATTATATTGAAGAGGCAGAAGAGGTCGCAGACCGTGTTGCCATCATCAATCATGGCGATATCTTGTTGGTCGAAGAAAAAGCAGATTTGATGGCACGCTTGGGCAAGAAAGAGCTGATTATCGAATTGCAAGAAGCGGCAAAAGAAATACCAGCTGGCCTTGCGGACCTGGCATTATCACTCTCTGATGATGGGCTGAAACTGACCTATAGCTATGATGCAAAACAAGAGCGTACAGGCATTACCAACCTGCTCTCACATCTAAGCGACGCTGGAATGCGCTTGAAAGATTTGCAAACACATACAAGCTCTTTGGAAGAGATTTTTGTCAGTCTTGTTCATAAGGATGAAGATGACAATAATGAGAAGGCCTCATCATGAATTATCAAGCGATAAAGACCATCTATTTATTTGAGATGAACCGCACATTCAGAACATTGGTGCAGTCCATCCTCTCGCCTGTTTTGACGACCAGCCTTTATTTCATCGTCTTTGGATCGGCGATTGGCTCACGTATTCAGACCATCGATGATGTCTCTTATGGGGCCTTCATCATCCCTGGCCTGATTATGTTATCTGTGCTTATGCAGGCCATCACCAACGGGTCAACGGGCATCTATTTCCCGAAATTCATTGGCACAGTTTATGAGATTCTATCAGCGCCTGTGACCACCGCAGAGATCATCTGCGGCTATGTTGGCGCGGCGGCGACCAAGGCTTTTGCGATTGGCATGATCATCTTGGCGACCGCAACCTTATTTGTTGATTTTCATATTGCGCACCCTTTATGGATGGTGATTTTCCTTGCCATAACCTGTATCAGCTTTGCGCTTTTTGGCTTTATCATTGGCATTTTGGCGCGTAATTTTGAGCAATTAAACCTTGTGCCAATGCTTGTGATTACACCGCTTGTCTTCCTTGGCGGCAGCTTTTATTCAATTTCGATGTTGCCACCATTCTGGCAGACAGTGACACTTTTTAACCCCGTGGTTTATTTGATTTCCATGTTCCGCTGGTCATTTTTTGGCACAGCAGATGTGGATGTCGTGATAAGTGTCGCGGCGATTATCGTCTTTATGATTGTGAACATCTTCATCATCTATCGCATATTCGCGACAGGCTATCGGCTCAAACAATAGCGATACCGCTATCGCTTTCAAACCCCATAAAGTGAGAACATAAATGCTAGGCTCGCCGCTATTTTTATATGCGATGGTGATTTTCAGCTGGTCAACCAGTTGGATACCGCTCACATGGCAGGCGATGGCGGTCGTGCCAGAGGTGGGTGTCTTTCATCGCTTTCTGATTGCGACGCCCTTGATGGCGTTCTTGGCGGTGCGTGGCGGCCAAGGCTTTCGGTTTGAGGCGCGCTACCATCTGGCCTTTGTGGGTCTCGGCATTTGCCTATTTAGCACGAATTTCACGCTCTTTTACTATGGCTCGCTTTATGTCGCCTCAGGCCTTTTGGCAGTGGCTTTTGCCACCGCCTCACTGATAAATATTCTGCTGACCGCCTTAAAAGATAGAAAGCGTCCGCCTCTGTTTCAGCTCACGGCCTCAATCATTGGCCTATCAGGCGTAGGGCTTGTCTTCTTGCCCGAAATTACCGCTGGCGAGGGAGGCTTAACTGGTCTGTTGCTTTGCATCACAGGCACGCTGTTTTTCTCAACTGGCAATATCATCTCGCAATCATTGCAAAAGCGCGGCATTGGCGTGTTATCGGCCGCCAGCTGGGGCATGTTATATGGTGCAATTTTGCTGTTAGTCTACAGCCTTATCAAAGGTCATGACCTCAGCCCTGCCCTGACATTGCCTTATTTGGGCGGCCTTTTATGGCTTGCTGTTTTCTCATCCGTCTTGGCCTTTTCTTGCTACCTAACACTTGTGGGCAAGATAGGGGCTGGCAAGGCGGGGTATGTGACGATCATCTTCCCGATTTTTGCCCTGCTCATCTCCACCGCGGTTGAAGGCTATATCTGGACAGCGGCGGCGATTATTGGTGTGATATTGGTGGTATGCGGCAATATTTTGATGATACGCGCAAAATAGAGCGTTGATATTATACCGCGTCTTTATCGGCAAAAGCACGCGCGCCCTTCCAGTCAAAAGCAAATCTGCTAGGGCCCTGTTCTTCTAGGTGACGCAAGCGTGCAAAGGCCTCTTCCACAGATGGCATCGGCGCGCCCTCACCCAAATTCCACAAAGCCATAGAGCGCTTGGCAGATGGCACAAACCAGCGTTCTCGATGCTTGATAAAATAATGATGATCGCTCCGATAAGCGAAGTCATAAAGTGCCTCAACCGACGCCCAAACAGTTACATTCAGCACCGATTTTGGATCGCTCATCACATCGATAGAGGTGGCATTACCGCTCTCATCCTTGAGGCGCCAAATAAAGCCGTCAGAGGCTTCTGCCAGCGCGTTTATCCGATCCAAACCTGCCATAAACTCAGCCATAATAGGGCTATCAAGCGGCGCTAATGCGGTTGAATAATTCATCTGTGCAATCATGATTTATGGCCATCCTTTTTGCGTAAAAGATACTCACCAAAATTTAGCATAACAAACATCAGCCTAGCATAAGTGATGTTAATCATTTAACACAATCATCAAGAGCATTGATTCTTTTGGATAATATCCTTTTTGCTTAAAAATTTTCTTATTTAAAAATTTCTCGATTCGCGCTATAATAACCCTTAGAGTCTAATGGTCGTGAAAAGTGCGTTTTTCTCGCCCCTGATTTGATCGTTTTTTGGTGTTATTTTAGTGCTTTGGTAAATACGCGTTTTCACGCCATTGGTCGGTTAAGTCTGGCCCTAATGCTGACAGCACAGCCATTTGTGCCACAATACGCCTTTGCCAACCCCACCAATCCAAACGTGACAAATGGCCAGGCTAGCATCACAGGTGAAGGCACGGGTCATGTGACTATCAACCAGTCATCTGAGCGCGCTTTTATTGAATGGGATGGTTTTTCAGTTGGCGCAAGCGAGCGTGTTGATTTCATCCAACCATCGGCTGATGCTGTGACTGCCAATAAGGTTATCGGCACAGACCCCTCGCAGATATTAGGCCAGATTAATGCCACAGGCCGTCTATTAATCATCAATGGCAATGGCGTTATTTTCGGACAAGACAGCGTCATTGATGCCGCCGCCTTTCTTGCGACCACGCATGACATAGCGGCTGATGAGATTATGACAAGCACAGGTGATTTGTCATTTTCGGGCGGCACTGCCAGCATCATCAATAATGGTAATATCGCGCTAAGAGACGGCGGTATTGCCGCCTTGCTTGCCCCGCATATTGTCAATAATGGGGTTATCACAGCCAGGCTTGGCACAATTGCCCTCAGCGCGGCCAATCAGGTCTCTATCGATTTTTATGGCGATGGGCTGTTAAGCTATTCAGCTGATAGCGCGTTGCTTGAGAGCGTATCTGGTAATTTGGCAGGCACTGATAGCCTGATTGACCAGCAAGGCACGCTGAGCGCTGATGGCGGCCTTATCCAAATGACCACCAAAGCGGCCTCTGATGTGATTGCGCAATCGGTCAATATTGGCGGCCTTGTCAGAGCCAGAGGCGCCTCTATGCAAGATGGGCGTATTATCCTCTCAGGCGATAGCGCCATCATCATTGACCAAGATGCTGAGATAGATGCCAATAATGGCGGTGATATTAATATCACAGGCAAGATAATCTCTGTCGGCGGCACCCTCTCAGCCGCAGGCACAAATGCGGGTGGCACAATCACGCTTACCGCCTCAAACCTCACAAGCTTAAGCGGCACGATAGATGCCAGCGCAACCATAGGCGATGGCGGCACCATCTCTGTTCAAGCAGGACGCATCACTGAGAGCGCGGCCTCAGAGCTAAACGCCTCTGGCGGTACGTCAGGGGGCACAATCAGTGTTACGGCCGATACAAATCTGATGTCCTCTGGTAGCTATGATGCCAGCGCATCTAATGGTGATGGCGGGCTGATAGATGTCACTGCCACTGATTTGCGCGCGCTAAGCGGGGGCTATGATGCAAGCGGCACGAATGCTGGGGGGCGCGTACGGATTGGCGGCGCGTTTCAGGGCGGCAAGGAGTTAGATTTCACCCAAAGCTATATTGATAGCTTTGTGACAAGATGGCCTGACACACCTGCCCTGCCAAATGCATCAAAGACATTTTTGAATAATGGCACGCATATCAACGTCTCATCTGCCAATGGCGCAGGCGGCACAGCTATCATCTGGTCAGATGTTGAAACAACCTTCCTAGGCTCTTTATCGGCAAACGGTAATGGCGACAACAATGGCGGCAGTGCTGAGATTTCATCAGCCGCCACATTGCGTTACGCCAGCCTTGCCGGCATTGATGTCGGTGATGGCACGCTCTTGCTAGATCCGAAGAATATCACAATCGGATCATCTGCTGAGGTACAAAGCTGGTCTTATCAAGGCGCGATTGGCCGTTGGTATGAGCCAAGCATTGATACCGGCACGCTCGATACAAATGACGGATTTGGTAGCGCGATTGCGATGTCAAATGATGGCACATTGCTGGCGGTTGGTGCGATGGGCGATGATGCGGCAGATGGCAATACCTCAGGTGCTGGCGCGGTGTATCTCTACAGTTTCACAGATGATAATTTCGGCGGCGGCGCCTTATCTGGCATTATTGGCAAGGGCTATAGCGGCACTGGCAATACGAATATGAGCGCTCTTGAGGCACGTGATGCCTTTGGCTCTTCGCTGGCGATGAATTCAAGCGGTGATATGCTGGTTGTTGGCGCAAGCGGTGATGATGGCAATAGCAATGCTGGCACAGATACAGGCGCGCTCTATCTCTTCAGCTTTAGCGATTCAAGCTTTAGCGGCGGCTCGCTTGATGGCACGATTGGCGCAGGCTATAGCACGCTTAGCGTATCGCTTGATGATGGGGATGATTTCGGCTCTGGCGTCGCCCTTAACAGCGATGGCACACGCATGCTGGTTGGTGCAAGCGGTGATGATGGCTTCAATAATGGCGTGTCTGGCTCTGGCGCGGTCTATATGATGTCATTTTCAAACAGCGCCTATGGCAGCCCTAGCATAGAAGGCACAATCGGTAGCGGTTATAGCGGCGCAGATGATTTAGATATCAGCGCGCTTGAGGCTAATGATGCGTTTGGCGCATCTGTTGCCACATCTGCCAATAATATGCGCGCCGTTGTGGGCGCGACAGGCGATGATAGCGCCGATACAAGCGGCAGTTATGATTTTGGCGCGGTCTATCTATTAAGCTTTGAGAATGAATCCTATAAGACACCGACCCATGAATTGACCATTGGCGCGACTTATAAGGGCACGAACGATATTGATACTGGCGGCACCCAAGGGGATAATTTGGGCGCATCTGTCGCGATTTCGGATGATGGTACACTCATCGCCATCGGCGCGCCAAATAATGATGGTCAAAGCGGTTCAAGCAATCTGAATTATGGCACCGTGACAATCCTTGATTATAATTCAACCAACCTTGCCGTGGCGCCAACCACCCGCAAGCTTGGCCGCAATTATACTGGCGCCGATAATCTAAACTTGGCCGACCTAGCGACCAATGATTTATTCGGCACCGCGCTTGCGATGAGCGGCGATGGCACTTATTTGGCATCTAGCCTATTTGGCGGCGATGGCGATGGCGGCGGCACTGACAGCGGTGAGGTATCGATTTTATCGCTTGGCACAACAGCCGCCTTAGTCAGCAATATCGGTGATGGGTACCTTAGCAACACCTACCCAAATAATGAGGGCCTGCAAGCTGGTGAAGAATTTGGCACGTCCGTCGCTTTGAGTAATGATGCCACCTTAATGGCGGTTGGCAGTCTGAATGATGGTGGCTCTCCTGACACTTCAACAGATTATGGCTCTGTGTCCCTATACAGCTTTACCGACCAGAATTTTGGCGGCGCTTCTTTGGTTGGCACGATTGGCTATGGCTATACAGGCACCAATGATGTGAATTTCGATTCCGGCGGTGATGAATTTGGCCAATCAGTCTCGCTTAACGGGGATGGAAGCAGGCTTGCAGTTGGCGAGATGGCAGAAGGCGGCAAGGGCGCGGTGCGTCTCTTCAGCTTTACCAATACAGGCTTTTCGTCAGGCGCGCTTACCGCCACAATTGGTGATGGCTTCACAGGCACAAATGATGTCTCCCTCACCCTTGACAGCGATGATGATTTTGGCTCAGGCGTCTCTTTATCAGATGATGCCAGCTTGTTAGTGGTCGGCGCCCCTGGTGATGATACAACCACCCTTACCAATTCAGGTGCCGCCTATTTATTCCGCTTTAGCGATGGTGATTTCACCGGCGGCACAGCAGCTGGCACAATGGGCTCTGGCTATAGTGGCGCAGGTGATGTCGCGGTCACATTAGCCGCCAATGATGCGTTTGGCGCGTCTGTATCACTAGATGGTGACGGCAACAGGCTGGCTGTTGGCATGACAGGTGATACAGGGCCCGACGGCAACAGTAACGCAGGCGCGGTCGCCCTATTTACCTTTGGCGATACAAGCTTCACCTCAGGCGCATTGGTCGGCACAATTGGTGATGGCTATAATGGCACCAATGACATTAACGTCGCCTTGCTAGATAAAAATTACGATTTTGGCACAGCGGTTGCGTTAAATGCCACAGGTGACCGTCTGGCGGTTGGCGCACCAAACGCTGATGGCAATACAGATAGCGATGCAGGCGCGGTCTTTATCTTTGGCTTTAATAACACTGATTTCACATCTGGCGAGCTAACCCAGCTTATCGGCGAAGGCTATACCGACAGCAAGGCATTCGATGTCACCAATGTTGACGCCAGTGATGGGTTTGGCGCCTCTGTTGCCTATAATGAGTTTGGCACCCGCCTTGCGGTTGGCGCGACGGGCGATGACGGTTCTTCAAACAGTCAAGCAAATGCCGGCGCGGTGCATCTTCTCTCAGCGGCACGTGCCTCAGGCGGATATGCCTCAACGGGCCAGACATTCGCCAATCTTGCCAGCGATTCAGTCACTGTGAACGCCTATGAAGTTGCCGATATCCTTGCCAGAGGCACTGATTTAACCTTGCAAGCATCGAATGATATAACCGTCGCCTCGCAAGTCCAGGTGGGCGGCTTTGCACAATCAGCGGGCGATCTTACTTTGCGCGCGGGGCGGTCTGTTACCATCAACCAATCGGTTGAGACAAATGGTGGTGGCATTTCTGTGATTGCCAATGACACAGCCGCAAATGGCGTCATCGAAGCACAAAGAGATAGCGGCAATGCGGGCATCAGCCTTGCGGCAAACAAATCTCTTAATGCCGGCACAGGTGCGATTAGCCTCTTGATAGAAAATGCCAGTGATAGGACCAACAACACATCAGGCGATATCGCGTTGGGCACTAGCACATTGGTGACAGGCGGGATTGTGACCATCGTCAATCAGGGGCCGACCGCAGGCTCTGATATCACCGTCGCCACAGGCGGCCAAATAAGAGCCTCTGGCACAGGCAATGCGCTCATCCTTGCTGCAGATGCCTTCACCAATAATGCGGGCAGTGCGGTGATAGACGCAACAAATGGCCGCTATCAGCTTTGGACAGCGAATGATACAGGTTATGATATCTCTGACCTCAGCCCTGATTTCATCCAATATGGCGCGAGCTATGGTGTCACCAGCATTTCAGGCGCGGACGCAGAAGATGGTCTATTCTTTACCGACACCGCAAGCGTGTCACCAGATTTCCGCACCAGCACAACCAAGACCTATGATGGCACAAGCACAGCGACTGTCGCTGATGCTGATATTGGCACCAGCGGCGTTAATCTAAATGAGAGTGTGGTGCTAACAGCTGGCAGTGCGAGCTTTGATGACGCCAATGTCGGCTCTGGCAAGACAGTCTCTTTGAGCGGCCTTAGCATTGCCTCCGCCACAAGAGGCAGCATTGATGTCTATGGCTATACGCTGACCTCAACGAGTGCGAATAATGCAAACGGGACGATTAACGCCAAATCACTCAGCCTCACAGGCCAAAGCGCCCAAGATAAAACCTATGACAGCAACAGCTCTGCCACGGTCAGCTATGGCAGCCTGTCAGGTCTTGTGGGCGGCGATACAGTCACGCTTGATACCAGCAGTGCCGCAAGCAGTTTTGCTGATGCGAATGTTGGCACAAACAAAACGGTGACAATCGCGAATTTGGGGCTGTCAGGCGCAGATGCCAGCAATTATGTCATCAGCAATCAGCAAACATCTGCCGATATCACAGCCGCTACGCTCAGCCTTTTGAGCGCTACAGCGGATGATAAAACCTATGATGGTTTGCAAGCGGCAAATATCTCTGCCTATGGCGGCCTATCAGGGGTCTTGGGCGCTGAGACAGTGTCACTAGACACCTCGTCTATCAGCGCTGATTTTGACAGCGCAAATGTTGGCACAAATAAGACTGTCACCCTTTCAGGCCTTGCGCTTACCGGCGCAGATGCGGGCAATTATCAAATCGCCAGCACCACAACAACAAGTGCTGACATAACCGCCAAAGCCTTGACGATTGGCGCATCTACGGCAGGTGATAAGATTTATGATACCACGAACACAGCCACAATCACAGCTGGCACATTAAGTGGCTTTATCGGCTCTGAGAC
>DBMZ01000081.1:0-1161 GCA_002299005.1 Alphaproteobacteria bacterium UBA685
GACATCACCCTTGATGAGGCGGCAGAGAGACGGCTAGCCGACCTTATGGCACGCCGCCTTGCCGGTGAGCCCATAAGCCGTATGCGCGGTTGGCGCGAATTTTATTCACTCGATTTTATCTTGAATGAAGAGACGCTTGATCCGCGCCCTGATTCAGAAGTGCTGGTTGATGCGGCGATAGCGCATTGCGGTGATGCGCCCTATCGGATAGCTGATTTTGGCACAGGGTCTGGCTGTTTGCTAATCGCTGTGCTGGCCAATTGCCAGAAGGCAAGCGGTGTCGGCCTTGACCTCTCAGCGCGCGCCATCGCGCAAGCCACGCACAATGCGGCGCATAATAAAGTCGCCGAACGCGCGCGCTTTGCGGTCTCTGATTGGGATAGCGCGCTTGATGATGAGGCGCGCTTTGAGGTGATTTTATCGAACCCGCCCTATATACCGACAGGCGATGAGATGAGCCTGTCGCCAGAGGTGCGCTTGCATGATCCTCATTTGGCGCTTTTTGCGGGTGAGGATGGTCTTGATTGCTATCGCATTGTGATGGGGATTTTTGCCAAAAGACTTACCTCAACGGGCGTGTGCTTTGTTGAAATCGGCAAAGGGCAAGAGGCAGGCGTTGAGGCAATCGCACGCAAGGCAGGGCTAGTCCCGATGGCCAGATTAACCGATTTATCAGGCATCATACGCGTCCTAAAATTTTGCCAAAAATAGCTTTTTTACTTGATATTAGAACGGCTTTGACGCTAGGGTAATAACAGGTCGTGCATCGTGTCGCTAAAAGACAGCATGAACCGTTTTTCCGTTAAACAACTTTTACATAAATCAGACCGCTTATAGGCGGCGTCAGTAAACGGATCATTATGAGACAAAATCAAAACGCAAAACGTTCGAGGGGCCGTGGTCGCCGCTCTGGTAATTCTGGTCAACATAGCTTTAACCGCAATACAACATTTGAATCAAACGGCCCAGAGGGTCGCTTGCGTGGTAATGCCCAACAGCTGTTTGAAAAATACACATCTCTTGCCAATGACGCGCAATCGTCAGGTGAGCGCGTGTTGTTTGAAGCAAATAGCCAATTTGCTGATCACTATTACCGTATCCAGCAATCGATACTCGCCAATGCCGAACAGCGCCGTCAAAATGATGAGCGCGGCCAAAATG
>DBMZ01000081.1:1388-4112 GCA_002299005.1 Alphaproteobacteria bacterium UBA685
CATCTGCTGAAACAGCTGAAGCTGAAAAGCCAAAAGCCGCATCAGATACTGACGCTAGTGATGATGATAAAGCAGAGGTTGCTTAAGCGAGGCGAACCTCATCGCCTTGTTTAAAGTAACCGGCTTTAACCACCTTCGCAAAGACACCCATATCAGTCGTGCCATAGGCATCTTGCAGGGCTTGTACAAGGCCGGTGCGCCGCTCGGCTGATTGGGGGTCAACCTCAATCGCCGCGCATCTGCCGACAGGCTCACAAACTTCAAATGCGGCTGTGCCTATTTCGAGGGTTTTGCCAATCAGGCCAACCTCAGCAAGCGGCGGCATGCCTGTCATCATCACATTCAAACGAAACCGTCTCTCATCATCATCAAGCCCTGTCTTTTGGGCAAAATCGCTGATAGAGGCCGTATTGCCAAAAGCCACATAGGGCGTTTTGGTATCTGTCATCCCGCCATCTGCTAGATGAAACAGGCGCGGGACGCTCTCAAGATCGAGATAATCAGCCATCGCCGCACATAAAATAGCGGCGTCCTTGTCATTATTTAACGCCCCTTCAAATAACAGCTCATCTGCCTGCTTATCAGATAGGCGCAAATGCGTGCTATCGGGATCAAATGACAGATCCAACGCGGCTAAATCTTCAAACTTCATCATTTGCAAGAAATGCGCTTTTTTCAGCCATTCATTACCCATCGCCGCAAGAGAGGCCTTGGTGCCTGATGACAGCGCATAGGCACGGTCGCCTGGCAATAAGCCGCCTTTGGTGACGGTAATGGCCTCATGCGTCTGGCCTGCTAGCCCCTTAATCGGATAGGTCGTAATCGAAGAGATAGTGGCAAGATGCGGTGCGGCCATTGCTCACAAGGCTCGTCTATTGTTCAGACAGGGCGAATAGAACTTGCCCACGGCTTACTACTTCTGTTTCAACGCGTGAAACCACTTCGACAAAATCAACTAATTCTGGTCCTTCAAGTGATTCGCCAGATGGTAATTTCACGGTCAGCGGATTGACCTGCTTGTTGTTGACCAGCACTTCATAATGCAAATGCGCGCCTGTTGAACGGCCTGTTGAGCCGACATAGCCAATGACTTGGCCTTGACGCACGCGCGCACCAGGTGTGACGCCCTCTGCGATACGTGTCATATGCGCATAGGCGGTTGAATATCGGCCCGTATGGCGAATCCGTACATAACGGCCATAATTGCCAAACCAGCTTGCCTTTTCGACAACGCCAGAGCCTGCGGCAATAATCGGCGTACCACGCGGGGCCGCAAAATCAACACCGCGATGCATCGCATTATAGCCTGTGACAGGGTGGCGACGCATACCATATTTCGATGACATTCTAGCGCCGTTAATCGGGGTACGCATCAAGGTGCGCACAGCTGATTGCCCATCCTTGTCATACCAGCCAACCACATTATCATCACTCTCATAACGGAAGAATGACATCGCATCACCAGACAGGCGCAGGCCCGCATAATGCAAGGTGCCAGAGCCTAAATCCTCACCTGTTAATTTATCGATGCGGCGCTCATAAAGCAGCTCAAACGCATCACCTTTGCGAATCTCGCGCTGGAAATCGACAGAGAAACCAAGCACGCGGACAAATTCATCAAGCGCGGCATAAGGCACATTTTGCTTATCAACCGCCTCATAAATCGTGCCATCAATCACCCCAGAGGCATAAACAAGATAGCGCTCTTCAGGGCGAACGGTGCGAAAGGCAAACCATGATTGCGCTTCATCATAGACAATATAATGGTCGAAATTCTCTTTATCTTTGAAATGCAGACCAATCGGCGCCTTGTCCTTATCATAGGCGATGGTGAATGCCATGCCAATTTGCAGACGGCGGACATTCACTCTCTTGGCAAATAGCCGCGAGATTTGTGCGCCTGTCGCGCGCGAAAAGCCAGCTCTGTCAAAAATCTTTGAAAGTGTTTCGCCTGATTTAAGCGCAAAGACTGATTCGCTTGTCGCTCTGCTAGCGGTCTCTTTTGCGACCATCTCTGTGAGTGTCGCGGTAGAGGCGCCAAAGGCTTCGGCAATGGTCGGTCGCTTTTTGGGCTTTTCAATATCAACGAGGACGCCGCCATAGCTTATGGCCGCATCAGGGCGTGCAAGCGGGATAGGCTGGTAATTCAAAACACGCCCATCATCGGCGACTAAATCATCTGCGGGCACATTGGCAAAGCTAGGGCTATGGGCAAAGAGCAGGCCAACAAGCGAGGCGGCCATCAGCGATAATACCCTCATGCGCAGTGAATCATTATGCAGTGACCCGCGAATAGAGGAAGGCACCTGTGATGTCACTCTCTTAATATGCAACATGATACTCATCAAATTGAAACCCTAGCCTTTACGCTTTTGCGCCTGTGACACATAAGAGCCTAATGCCAAGAGACGCGCACCAAATTATGCGGCTTCAAGACGGCCCTATATATAAAGCGTCATAATTACCAAATGGGCGGTTAGAATCAATCAAAAAGAACGTGGAGAACCTGCCTTTTGTGAACAAGCTAGCAGGTTTCTATTCGTAATCAGCTTTAATGACATATTAATGCTTGCTTATCATAGCCTATTTGCCTATACTCAATCTCCGGCCTTATGGCTGGCTTCTTGCTAATTGACTGAGGCGCAACAGCTGATTATTGCTGGTTTTAGTTATGCAAAAGCACTGAAATAAAGTTTTTTTTAAAAAACGCATTTTAGTGTTTGA
>DBMZ01000084.1:0-1497 GCA_002299005.1 Alphaproteobacteria bacterium UBA685
CCTGTGCTTGTGTTATTTGGCGATACACCGCTTATCACCGCCGAGACATGCCAGCGCCTAGCAGATGAGATTACCAAGGGCGCTGATTTATGTGTCCTAGGCTTTAAGACAAATACGCCGACAGGCTATGGCCGCCTTGTTGTGGATGATACAGGCGCGCTTGTCCAAATCGTTGAAGAAGCTGATGCCACTGAGGCGCAAAAGCAAATCACCTTTGTGAATGCAGGTGTGATGGCCCTATCGGCCGAACTGGCAGAGACCTGTCTTGGGCAATTATCAAATGATAATGCGCAAGCAGAATATTACCTCACAGATCTGGTTGGCATTGCCGCAGCACAAGGGCGCACTATCACCGCACTTATGGCGGATGAGGCCGAACTGCAAGGCGTTAATAGCCGCGCCGATCTTGCCGCTGTCGAAGCTGGCTTGCAAGCACGTTTGCGCAAAGCGGCGATGGCAATGGGCGTGACGCTTCGCGCACCAGAGACGATCTTTTTATCTGCCGACACGCTGTTTGAGCAAGATATCACGATTGAGCCTCATGTGGTCATTGAACAAGGCTGTACCATTAAATCAGGCGCCCAAATCAGAGCTTTCTCGCACCTAGAAGGCGCGCATGTTGGCAATGATGCGATTATCGGCCCTTATGCCAGATTGCGTCCCGGCGCTGATATTGGCGCAAAGGTCAAGATTGGCAATTTCGTTGAGATCAAAAAGGCACGCTTTGACGAAGGCGCAAAGGCAAATCATCTGTCATATATTGGTGATGCGCATGTTGGTGCAGGCGCGAATATTGGTGCTGGCACGATCACCTGCAATTATGATGGCTATGATAAATTTCAAACAGAAATTGGTAAGGGTGCCTTTATAGGCTCTAACAGCGCACTTGTCGCGCCTGTGAGTATTGGCGATGGCGCGATCATTGGCGCAGGCTCAACCATCACCAAATCTGTTAAATCAGATGACCTTGCCCTGACAAGAGCGCCTCAGAAGGTTTTGCCAGAGGGCGGCGCTAAGTTTCGGGCGCGCAAGGGTTAGGAATGCTAAGGGTGTTATTATGCGTTTAAAGGCAAGCCAAGCGGCACAATATCTTGATGATATTTGCGGTACCAATATTTTGGTTATCGGCGATCTGATGCTTGACCGTTTTGTCGATGGCAAGGTTGAACGCATTTCACCAGAAGCCCCTGTCCCTATTCTCAGCCACAGCATGACGATGACGATGCCAGGCGGTGCGGCAAATGTCGCACGCAATATCTGCCAACTAGGCGCCTATTGCACCATTTTGGGTGTGACTGGCACGGATAATGCCGCAAAAGACCTCACCGCTAGCTTGGCGAAGATTGCGGGCCTGTCGTTTAAGCCCCTGCAAATAGCCGGACGTCCGACCACAACAAAGACACGCTTTCGCTCAGGCTCTCAGCAAATTATGCGCCTTGATGAAGAGGTCACAACCCCCCTTGTCGCCGCAGAATGCGCAAAATTGCTTGAGATGGT
>DBMZ01000084.1:1759-5224 GCA_002299005.1 Alphaproteobacteria bacterium UBA685
TCATTGACCCAAAATCGCCTCATTTTGCGCTTTATCAAGGCGCTTATCTGGTGACGCCAAACCTCTCAGAGCTTATCAAAGCCACCGGCCTTAGCACAACGAGTGATGAGGCAATAGAACAGGCCGCAACCACGCTTGCAAGCACGCATCAGATTGACCATATACTGACGACCCTATCTGCGCGCGGCATGCGTCTTGATAGCGATAAAACGCATTATCATATCCCCTCTTTGACCAAAGATGTCTTTGATGTCTCTGGCGCGGGCGATACAGTTGTGGCGGGCATGTCATGCGCCATTGCCGCCGGTGCGCCGCTTGAAGAGGCGATGATTTTTGCCAATCAAGCCGCGAGCATTGTGGTCTCAAAACCTGGCACAGCGGCTTTTTGCGCCGGCGAATTACTGGCATCCTGCGAGCGCGATAGCGAGATAAAGACAGGCACGCAAGACCTGCTAGCACAAATCCAGATATGGCGCGATGAAGGGCTTAAAATCGGCTTTACAAATGGCTGTTTTGATTTACTACACGCCGGCCATATGCATGTCTTGCGAGAGGCAAGAGCGCATTGTGACAGGCTGATTGTCGCGGTGAATAGTGATAATAGTGTCAAGCGCCTCAAAGGGCCAAGCCGGCCTATTCAGACCGAAGATATACGCGGCAATTCACTCGGCCATTTGCCCTATTGTGATGCGGTGGTGCTATTTGATGATGATACGCCGCAAGCGCTTATTGAAGCGATTAGCCCTGATGTGCTTATCAAAGGCGGCGATTATGAGGCCAACGAAATTGTCGGCTATGAGCATGTCACAAAAAAAGGCGGTAGCGTCCTGACCATCGGGTTATTAGAAGGTCATTCAACCACCGCCTTTCTAGCGCAATAAGCCTTATTCAGGCATCTTTTTTAATCTTCTGCCGCCATACCTTTTTCAAGATATTCAACATCCTCAGATGGCAATGCCTTATCAGAGAGTGTCGCTTCAAAGGCTTGCAGACGCTTATAGATAGAAATAAGCTCAATGATCGTTGTCCAGCTATTCACCAAGAATTGGAATGAGTTAGACACCTGACCAAAGGCCGAGAGGATTTGCGTCATAATACCAAATGTGATTTGGCCAGCCGCAATCGTCGGGATAAGTATCAGCGTCGCAAAGACGTTATCTGTCTGCAAATACAGCCCTCTTGCCACATTGAAATAGGCATAATGGAAATAGATGCGGAAATAGTTACGTCTGACATTTTCAAACAACTCAGCCAATGTTGGCGGCGTCGCGCGGCTCTCATCATCCTCACCATAGACAAGCTCCTTACGAAAGGCGGCTTCCACTCTTTGATTACGGAATTGCAGACCGGGCAATTTAATGCCGACCACTGCTAGCAAGGTTGTGCCAAACAAGGCCCATAAAATCGCCGCTGTGACCAAAGGTGCCGGGATAGCGCCGACAAATGGTAATTCTGTTACATGCACAGATAGGCTTAGCAAAACGGGCAAGAAGGCGAATAATGTCATCACCGCATCAACGATGTTAACGCCAAGACCTTCCATAATGCCTGAAAAACGCATGGTATCTTCTTGAATACGCTGTGAGGCGCCCTCAATGTGACGCAAACGGCCCCAATGAGAGGTATAGAAATCATTCATAGCCGTGCGCCATCTGAAGATATAATGCGAGACAAAGAACCTTGTCAGCACATAGACAACCATCCAAATAGACGCGATTTCAAAGAACACACCAATCAGCCCCATCAATTCAGAGACAGGCACCGTTTCCTCACCACCAAGCGCGGTCTGTAGCCTGTCATAAAAAGGGCGATACCAATTATTAATCGCAACTGAGACTTGCACGCTGAAATAGGTTGAAAACAGAATGACGATGGAACCAACAAGCGACCACCATTGCCATTTATGCGGCGATAATTTGAACCAAACGGCGCAAAATAGTGCGCAAATGGCGACAAAATAGATATAGAACCACAAAAATTCTGGCGTAACAAAATACTCCAGACCAATGATTGGTGCCGCATCAGGCGCACTGAATGTAAAGCCCAAGGCAGAGCCAATATTATCGCCCACCGTATACCAGATAAAGACGGTGAAAGCCGCCCATAATATCGCAGATGTGATCAGTAATTTTGGCCGCGGGAAGAATGAATCAAACATGTGAATACCCCAACTCTCGCAATTGCAAGTCTCTTTGTTACACGTCTCTTCTTGATAAGTTATTCATCATCGACGCGATGATAATGATAAATCTTCGTCTTCAACATCACTGCTAAGGGCGATGGCATTGACCAGCCCTAGCGCAATAAATACTGTCAGCATGGCGGTTCCGCCATAAGAGATCAATGGTAAAGGCACACCTACCACCGGCACAAGGCCCGTGACCATCGCGATATTGACGAACACATAGAGGAATAACATGCCACTAATGCCCGCACATACCAGCCTGCCAAACCTGTTTTGAACACGCCAGCTTAGGCGCAGGATTGAATAGAATATCAAGAAATAAACAAATAAAATCGCCAAATTGCCAATCAGTCCAAATTCCTCACCAATCATGGTGAAAACGAAATCTGTCTGCTTTTCTGGCAAGTAATTCAGCTGACTTTGAGAGCCCATCAAGAACCCTTTGCCAAAAATACCACCAGACCCAAGCGCGATTTTTGATTGGGTAATCTGAAACCCCGCCCCCAACAAATCATCTTCTGGATTAAAGAAGGTCATAATACGCTGTTTTTGATATTCATAGAGATTGGCCCATAAGATTGGCAAGGCGGCAATGACGGCTAACACCATGATGCCGACATATCGAAAAGGAATGCCGGCACAAAAAATAACGATAAGCCCCCCCATCGCAATCATCAAAGAAGTGCCTAAATCTGGCTGGACCAAAACAAGCGCCATTGGCACAGCGACAATGACAAAGGCCGGTATATAGACCAAGAATGAATTCATCTGCTCAGGCGTGCGTGCCGAAAAATAGCGCGCAAGTGCCAGCACCACCGCCAATTTTGCTGGCTCAGATGGCTGAAAGTTTAACGGGCCAATGGCAATCCATCTTGTTGCCCCTTGCCCAAAGCCAATCGCTTGGATAGCCAACAGAACAATCAGCGCGCCAATATAAATCAAATAGGATGACTGGAAAATATAGCGAATGGGCACCATTAAAATCACGACCATCAACAGCACCCCAAAAGCGGCGCGCATGATATGACGCTCTGCCCAAGGGCTCCATGAGCCTTGTGAGGCCGAGAATAGTGCCAGAGCGCCGACTAATGATAGTAGCAGCACACAGCCAATCGTTAACCATGGCAAGGCAATAAGACGGGAAAAGAATAACGGCATTATACCCCCTTCACCTTGATTGTTTGCGCCAGAATATCTCTGGCTATGGGGGCTGCCATAGACGACCCACTGCCGCCATGTTCCACCACTACAACGGCTGCATAGCGCGGATTTTTGCGCGG
>DBMZ01000084.1:5470-5655 GCA_002299005.1 Alphaproteobacteria bacterium UBA685
GTTTTTCCGGCCAGACCATGTTTATCTAAATCATAACGACGCGCGGTACCAAGACGCCCCGTTAACACATCTTCCATCCCTTGCTTGATGATTTTCAAAACAGAGGCTGGCACATCAAGCGGGGCAAATTCTGGCCCCGTCTTATCATCTGCCATCAGGCGTGGGCTCACCGCTTTTTTGCCATT
>DBMZ01000113.1:0-10324 GCA_002299005.1 Alphaproteobacteria bacterium UBA685
GCCATCACATTCATCGATAGGATATTGGCCTCAAGCGGTAATTGCGCCATATGCACAACCGCATCGCCAATATGTTGCACATTAATCGTCGGCTCAGCCTTGATAGAGCCATCTGCTTGCGGGACGCCTTTGCTGATTTGGTCTGTCATATCAGAGGCGGCATTGCCAATATCAATCTGGCCGCACGCGATATTATGCGCCCGCCCATCAAGCGCGATAGATTTCGTTAGGCCCGTTATCGCATGCTTCGATGATGTATAGGCCGCCGATCCAGGGCGCGGCATCTGCGCTGAGATAGAGCCATTATTAATGATCCGCCCGCCTTGCGGGTCTTGGTCACGCATCATCCGATAGGCCTGTTGTGCCATCAGAAAAGCGCCGTTTAGATTAACATCAATCACGCCTTTAAACTGATCATAGGTCATATCGCCAATATTGGTGCTAGGCAGGGAATTGCCGGCATTATTAAACAGGATATCGAGCCTATTATGGCGCTGTGCGATGGCCTCAAACAGGGCGGTCACAGAGGCAGGGTCTGTGACATCACTTACGATGGCATCGACCGGGCTTTCGCAAAGCGCGGCAGTCTCATCAAGGCGTTCTTGGTTGCGCGCGGTGGCAATGACATGAAAGCCAGCGGCGGCAAGTGAAATCGTGGCATTACGACCAATACCAGCGCTAGCGCCTGTCACAAGGGCAATCTTTTTCATCATAACTCACTCCTGTTTGGTGGTGATGGGGGGCAGGGGAAAACCTTTTGGAAGACCCTATCGTTAGAGCGTATCTGTCGGCAACTATTTTGTCACTTTGGGGGGTATGCGGGAGTTATGGCCCTTAATTCCTTTACCAGTTTAGAGGTGGCAAGCACCCTTGGCGCAAATTATGGTATGAATTTCTGCCCTAGCACAAAATCTTGCCATATTTGGTTTATATCCAAGGGGCCGTCACAGTTATATTTTGCCTTAAAGGTACCGGCTATCATGTTAAAAACGGCTCTTCACTCACGCTTTTTCATTTGGACATTATTGGCATTGCCATCCATCCCGATGATGGGCGCGCTCTATTCAGGCCAATCACCCGAGGAGGGGGTCGCGGTTGCGAAGGCGTTATTGCACCCCACGGGCGAATTCTCGGCACGGTTTTTGATTATCTCGATGGTGATATCACCGCTGGTCATGCTGTTTCCGCAATCGCGCTTTTGGCGTTGGATGATGAAGCGCAGACGTTATTTCGGCGTTGCGGCCTTCTTTTATGCGGCGTTCCATACGGTGCTTTATATCATCGATATACCGAGCCTTGCCGCCATGTTAGGAGAGTTTTTTGCCCTTGGGATTTGGACAGGCTGGCTAGCCATGTTTGTATTCTTGCCGCTGGCGATTACCTCTAATGATTGGTCGGTAAAGGTGATGGGGCCGCAATGGAAGACGCTCCAGCGTTTTGTCTATCTTGCGGCTGTTGCGACGTTGCTTCATTGGCTGTTCGTCCATAATGATTTCGGCCCAGCGTTGGTCCATTTCATCCCGCTAGCAGGCTTGGAAGCCTATCGGATTAGACGCCGTATGCGCTAGGTTTGTGGTAGGTGTCTGCCCCCATATCAGAGGCAAAAGCGCGGCTGATGTGGGGGTTTTTGCTCAATCGCAATCAGGGAAAAGCGCGCGCGCAAAAGGCGGTGCTACAAGCCAAATTTCCCGCGCAAAGGTTTGATAGCGTTCAAGTCAATCTCATGGATATTGATCATATTAGACGGGCATCACACGACATTGCTTTGAGGCATCGTGAAATTAACGCTCTTTACAATGTCGCAGGTGTTTTAACCGATAAACTCGTCATGAGCGTCTTGGGCTCATTCGTGATCAAACCCAGAATGGCAGCAATTATGGCAAGGTGAATAGCCGCGATTGCCGTGTTTCTGGATCATAGATGACAAGCCCGCCGCTTGGCACAAATATGCCTGTGACGGCCTGAATGACCACTTGGTGCGTGACCAATAACCAGCTTTCATCATCCCTTATGCCCGCAAGCTCTGACAGTAAGGCTGTGATTGTCTCATCTCTGTCGACATGGCCTTCAAAGAATGAAGCAAGCCCGTCATGAACCTCCCAGTCACCTAGACCAAGCTCTTCGGCTGTATCAACACACCGGCACCAAGGGCTCGATAGCACTCTGGTCACTAAAATATCATTATCCCTGAACTTGCGCCCTATCTCCTTTGCTTGCTTTCGACCCTCATCATTTAGATTTCGCTGCGTGTTGCAATCATCTATCGAAAAAGAGGCGGGGTCTCCCACACCAGGGGCTAGCGCGTGGCGCATGAAAATCACATTCTCAGCGGCGAAGGCACTAGCGCTCGCCATGATGACGAGTAAGACACCGAAAGATAGCCTTGTTAACATCACCCTTATTTCCCTCATTCTTTGCATTTCATCTATTCCCTGCCATCTATTTTCTGCATGATATAGTCTATAAGCCCCGCAATCCCAGATAAGGATGTGACGCTTATAAAAAGTGGCGCGCATTCGCCTTCTTTCAATCATCGCATAAGGAAAGCACCGCATCTGGCGCTGTAACCATCGCTAACCTTAGAGATAGCAAATCCAACACCGCGATATGAAAAAGCTGGCATAATCACAGGTCAAGCTTTGCCAAGCCAAGAATTTTCACGTTAACTAGAGATAGATGAGGTTGTGACTTTTGATACCCAGCTAGTGACTGTGAGGGACAAAATGAAATTCTACGAAGCATGTGCTGCGGCCTTTCGGCGCGAGAATATCGACACCTGCTTTGCCCTATTGGGCGATGCCAACATGCATTGGGCAGGCGCATTGGCCGAACAAGGTGCTAATTTTATCTATACCCGCCATGAACATGCCGCTGTTGCTGCCGCCGCATCACATGCCAGAGCGACCGGCAATATTGGCTGTGCGACCGTCACATGCGGGCCCGGCGTTACGCAGTTAATGACCATCTTGCCAATCGCCGTTCGCGCGCAAATTCCGGTGATTGTCTTTGCCGGCGAAGCCCCCCTCTTGAAGGCATGGTATAACCAAAAAATTGACCAAGCGCCTTTTGTTGAGGCATGCGGGGCGCGCTATCATGCGCTTCATGACACGGCCGCGATGATTGACGATATCCATGCCGCCATAGCAGAGGCTAAGCGGGATAGAACCGTTGTCGTCATAGGCGTTCCCTTTGATTTGCAACAGCAACATTATGAAGGCGCCCTCGACCAGCCCCTGTCAGACGCACGCGCTACCCCGCCAGCCCCACTGCCCCCACAGGCGAGGCAAATAGAGGAAGCTGTGCGGTGGATTGATGAGGCGCAAAGACCGGTTATTATGGCCGGCCTTGGGGCTGTTTCATCAGACGCGCATGATGCCTGCCTTCACTTGGCAGAAAAGGCCGGCGCGCTTGTGGCGACCACCTTGCCAGCCAAAGGGTATTTTCATCACCAAGATTACAGCCTTGGCATGGCAGGCGGTTTTGCCACCGAGAAAGCCAAAGATATTTTCCAGCAAGCTGACCTTGTGATAGGCATTGGCGCGCGCCTTGCTAGCCATGCTTTTAATGGTGGCAAGCTAACGCCCGATGCGCGTGTCATTCACCTTGATATTGACCCGCAAGAAATGGTGCAAGGGCGCAAAGCCGCTGATTTGCTTATATCGTCAGATGCCAAATTAGGCGCAGATGCCCTCGCATCTTCTGTCACGCCCAAAACAGGCTGGCGCACGCCAGAGATGCGCCAAAAGACAAATGACGCGCTTAATCTGCCAGATGATCACGCAACACCAGATGGCCTGCTTCACCCAATGGCTGTTATCAAGACGCTGTCAGAGATCACCCCGCCTGATTGCCATATCATTAACACATCTGGCCATAGCGCCTATTATGCGGCCCATATGAACCAGCACCCGCAATCGCATTTTACCGTTATTCGTGATTTTGGCGCGATTGGTAACGGCACATCCTTTGCGCTTGGCATTGCCGCCGCCCACCCTTTGCGGCCGATTATCTTGATAGATGGTGATGGGTCTGCCTTGATGCATATTCAAGAATTGGAGACGATGAAGCGTCATAATCTAAAGATATTGACGATTATCATGAATGATGGGGCCTATGGCTCTGAGGTGCATAAATTGCGCGCTGACAATGTCACACTTGCAGGCTCTGTTTTTGGCCGGCCAGATTTTGCAGGCATTGGCAGAGGCTTTGGGATGGAGGGCACGGTTTTTGCCAGCCCTGATGATATGCCAAAGATGATGGCAACCAAGCTAGCTGACTTCTTGCGCCAAGATGGCCCGCAAATCTGGGATATTCATATCTCTGATGAGATTGCCTCACCGCAGATATTGGCGGCCCATAAAAGCCACTAGCTGCCCGTAAATGTGGCACTTTGCCGAGCAGGGCTAGCCATGCCGCCAGACAAGCCTTAATAATACCAGACGCGCTCTAATAATCAGCGCGTTATATTTTGTTCATTTGAGGCAGTTTCTTATGGTTTCACAGTCAATCTTTGCGCTTTTCCCCGCTATCCCTCTTGCCATAGCCGCGCTGAATTTCCGCTATATTAGCATCGCTGGCCTAATGCGCGATTTATCATCACAGATTGAAAAAGGCGCCTCTAGCATATGGAATAAGGACGTCATTAATGGCGAGATTTTGATTTTGCGCAGACGCATGGTGTTAATTAAGATTTCCTCTTTCTTTTGCGGCTTTGCATTTATCTCAAACCTCGTCGCGCTCTATTTCATCAGCATTATGGCCAATGGCATTGCCAAAACAGGTCTCACAATTACCATTGCGGCGATGGTGCTTAGCATGGTCTTCTTTTGTATCGAGACAATTTTATCAACCAAGGCGTTAAATATGCATATCGCCGAATTGAAAGATGATTAAGCTTTCCCATGCACAAGAAAATGATAGGCTGAATAAGGTCTTTAAACAGATAGAGGAATAGCCAAGATGACACATGCGAAACCAAAGATAAATGCGCCGATCACGCCTTTCAGCCTGCCTGTCATTGATAGCGATAGCCCGGTAACAATCGGCGGCGCGAGCGAACGCTGGATGATGCTATTTGTCTATCGCGGCAAACATTGCCCACGATGCAAGCGCTTTTTGAATAAGCTAAATGCGGCATTGGCCGCGTGGGAAGATGTTGTGGATGTTGTGGTAATCTCGGCTGATACGAAGGAGAAGGCGGCGGCTGACAAGGCTGAATTTGGCTGGGATTTCACGCTTGGTTATGGGCTGACAGAGCCGCAAATGCGGGCCCTTGGTCTGTATGTCTCAACGCCTTTATCAGAGGCTGAGACAACGGCCACATTCGCAGAGCCCGGCAGTTTTGGTATTCGCCCTGATGGGAGCTTGATGCTTGTTGATATCTCGAACGGCCCCGCCGCACGCCCTGATCTCGAAGAGTTGCTTGATGGGATGATTTTCAACATCGAAAATAACCGCCCCGCAAGAGGCACGGCGTAACACCAACCCTCACTGGCTAATGCGATAGAGACCGCCGGGCGGATTGGTTAGCGCATTGGCGTCATTTAACAGCATGATGGCACCATCTGGGGCGACCGCCACATCACGAATGCGCCCCAAGGCCTTATCAATCAAAACGCGCTCTGATACGGGCAAGCCATCATCTCCCATCGAGACCACATACAAGCGCCTGAATTTGAGGGAGCCGACCAGCAACCCACCTGCCAGTTCATCAAACATCACCTTGCCATTGCGTGCCGGATAGAACGCCATGCCAGACGGCGCAATAGATGGCACCCAAACCCATGACGGGTCTACAAAGCCTGGTTTGGTCTCGAACGGGCTCACCTTGCCACCATTACCATATTCCTCGCCATGGCTGACAAGCGGCCAGCCATAATTGCCGCCAGATTTGATGATGTTAATCTCATCACCGCCTTGTGGCCCATGCTCATGCGTCCAGAGCGCCTTTGTATCGGGGTGAATGGCCATCCCTTGCGGATTACGATGACCGATAGAAAAGCTATGTGCCGCCCATCCCTCACGCTTTGGGTTATCAGCCGGGATACGCCCATCAAGGTGCAGGCGGATGATAGACCCATCATGTATCTGCGGGTTTTGGGCATTTTCACGAACACCGCGCTCGCCAAGGCTGGCATATAAATATCCGGCATGATTATCAAGACGACAGCCATAATGAACCGCCTGCCAGCTCGGGTTATTTGAGGTGAAAATTGTTTGCCTATTTTCCAGCCTATCGCCCTCAAGCGTCGCTTTATCGATGGCGGTCACAATGCCCGCATCTTGCATCTTGCTATAGCAGAGGTAGATATCCTGCCCCCTCACCATCACATCCAGCAGGCCGCCTTGCTGTCTTGCCACCACTTCTGTGGGGTTTTGAATGATGGTGGCATCCCCCGACGCTAAATCGACCCGCAGTAACCGGCCGCCACGTTCTGTCACCAGCATTTGGGTGGCAGAGATAAAATCCATACCCCAAGGATGTTCAAGATCTGGCCCAATTTTTGCCAAATCCGGCGCGGCTATGGCAGGGGATGTCAAAAAGGCCAAGCCAGCACAAACAGCCATCAGCCTTTGCAGATATGATTTGAACACGTTTGAGACCATGGTGAACGAGCCTTCCCTTTTGATGGTTAGCGGGTTTTATGGTGGCAGGGCCAGCAATATGTAAGGATAGCTTAAGACACGGCCGAAAGAACCGCCAAGTAAAATAGATATTAGACCATTCAGTGGCGGATAAGTTGCATCTGAGAAAAATAGAAAAGGGATAAACATATAAATGATTAGTGAATAGATCGGCGTTTATTCATCTACCGGGGGTTGCATCCGTTTTACCTTTCTTTTTAGATGCAGGCTTACTTCTTGTTGGGTTGTGTCCTTACCCTGAAGGCCAGGCATATTTACCTCATCGTGAATATGCTGCCCGCCTTCGTGATGCCGATTTGAAGATTGCATACCATGATGCGCTTGATTCATTGCCGTACCGTCATGTTGTTCTTGTTGATAATGAAGAAGAACAAATGTAGCCGCTACACCAGCAGCAAATATAAAGAGATATGTGATTATAGTTTTCATCAGAATAAGCTTTTTTAAATTACAATATAAATCAGTAAATAAACCCTCCTCCAACTGGAGAGTAAAGCCAATAAAATATTTTAAATGTGGCTGTCAGATCATCTTCTCCAACCATTCCCACTCCCTATCAAGACCATAGCCATCACCATAAGCCTGACCGACACCAGCGGTGCTCCAGCCGCCTATTTGGTCAATCGCATTGAACGGCTTTCAGGCGGTCTCTGAGCGAGTGTCTAAAGGAGTGTATTACACTCTATGACCTTGCCTGAAAGAAAGCGGCATTTATCTCTTGCTAATTTGCCGCACCGATAGGGCGACAAATCTATTGCTTTTGCTAAAAATAGCATGTTCTGTAGAGGTAATCAGAAGGTTAAATATATTATTGAGGTTTTATGATATCATCAGGCAGTCGGTTTTATCGAAAAGTTGGGTTTGGGTTGCGTGCTGATGAGGATGTGCCAACAGATAGATTAGGCTGGGCCTTAGAGCAGGTGAAAGACATACCGTCCCTTATTTGGCCAGGGCAAATACGCTCAGTAGATGAGATGAATGATATCCGCACTTTTTTCTTAAGTGCCGAAGAAAAGTTAGAGCAAAATATCAAGGACCCGACGGAATTGCGCACAAAGCGCGAGACACTTTATCATCAAACTGGCCGCCGATATTTTGAGCCATATGAATTGGCAATACGTCACTATCAAAGCGTGCATAGCAATAAGGCTGTATTTGAGCGGTTTCAAAATTTCTGGGGCAATCACTTTGCTATTGTGGATAAGATTAAATTAGCCACCTTTAATAACGGCCCCTATCACCGCGAGACTATCCGCAATCAAATGGATAAGAGATTTGCCGATTTGGTTATGGCCACAACCTTGTCATTCCCCATGATGAGAAGCCTTGATAATTTCCTCTCAAGAGGGCCAAATTCGAAATTTTCTAAGAATAAAAAACATAAGAAAAATGTAAATGGCCTGAATGAAAACCATGGCCGCGAATTGCTAGAATTACACACCGTATCGCCAGCCGCTGGCTATAGCCAAGAAGATGTTATCAACTCAGCCTATATCCTCACAGGCTGGGGCTTGTGGGATGGCACCAAAGAAAAAGAAGGTAAGAAAGTTACCTTCATGAGCGATATGCATGAGCCTGGCACGCATAAAGTATTGGCGAAAAGCTATAAATCCAAGGGTTGGAGTGAAAAGGAAAAAGGGGAGAATCAGCTTGGTGAATTTGTCGAAGATTTATGCGCTAACCCTATCTGCATTGATTTCATTTCGACCAAATTATGTCGCCACTTCATCTGTGATGAGCCAACAAAACAGATGATTGACCACATCAAAGTGGCATGGAAAGCCAGTGATGGCGCCCTGCCGGCAATCCATATCGCTGTGCTAGAAGCTGCTGATAGATATGGTGATGCGCATCATAAGTTCCAATCACCTGAAGTATGGTTATTGCAATCAGCGCGTATGCTTGGTGGCAATTGGCCAGGCAGTCCTGATAATTTTGAATATGATTTCAAACAAAACCCAACCAATAACATGCGCCAACCTGCTTGGGTATTAGAAGAAATAGGCCATAGTCCGTTTCGTGCGAAACAGCCCAATGGCTTTCCTGATCATGGGCAAGCCTGGCTATCACCTGAATATCTTGTGCGCCGACTAACCTTGTCACAAAGCGCCAGAAGAATTGGGTTAATAGATAAAACACGCCCTGTAGCTGGAATGATAAAAGAAGCGATTGCCCGTAATTTTGAGGATGGCACTTTTTGGGATGAGCTCACAGCCAAATTAGGCTCACAGGTGGATGATAAATCATTATGTGTGGCCTTCTTATGCAGTAAGGAGGTTTTGCAGTCATGATCATACCAAGACGACATTTTATCCAAGGCAGCGCATCGTTAATGCTAGCAGGAAATTGGGCGACCGATGTGCTTGCCAACCAAAGAGCGAAGAAGAATTTGATTGTCATTATGTTGCGGGGCGGTATGGATGGTCTAACAGCTGTGCCTTATATCGGCAATAATCAGCTATCTGATTTGCGTCCTAATATTAGCGTTGAAGGGGGGCAAAAAATTGATGGCTCTTTTGCGCTCCACCCTGGGCTAAAGAATTTCAAATCTCAATGGGATGATGGCCAGGCAGCTATCTTTCATGCCTCATCAATTCCTTATACGGGGCGGTCTCATTTTGAGGGGCAGAACCTGATGGAGACAGGCGGGATATCCCCTTATGCTGAAAACACAGGCTGGCTTGGCAGAGGCATGGAAGCTGCGGGGATGAAAGCCTTATCAATTTCCCTGCCAATGCCATTATTACTGCGTGGCAATAGTGATAATGATAATTTTTATCCCTCAAAGCGCCCTATGCCTTCTGCCGATGTGATGGCAGTCTTAGCGCAAAGCTATCATGGTCAAGACGGTCTTATAGAGGCTATGTCAAAGGTGCGCGCACGCCCTGTTGCAATGAATATGGGAGGAAGTGATGACCCTGATATTGAGGCACTGGCCAAGATAGCCGCACGGCAAATGGCGCAAGATGGTGGCCCTTCTGTCGCTGTATTTGACTTAGGCGGTTTTGATACTCACTCTTTCCAAGGCGGTGACCGCGGCCAACATGCGAGAGAGCTTAAGAAATATGATCTCGCCATCGGCTCACTAAAACGTCATTTAGGCACGTCCTATGATGATACGCTGGTTGTGACGTTAACAGAATTCGGTCGTACAGTTGCCCAAAATGGTGGCTCTGGCACAGAGCATGGTTATGGCACCGCCTTATTGCTATCAGGGGGGCTGTTGGCGTCATCACGCCTGATAGGTGATTGGCCGGGCTTGAAAAAAAGCGCCCTTTATGAAGGCCGTGATTTGGCCGCCACCATTGATGCCCGCGCGGCTTATGCCTCTATTATGGGCTATGTCTTTGACCGCGATCATAAGGCCATGGTGAAAGATGCGTTCTTTGGCGCTGATTTACCTGATTTAACAAAACAGATATTTGGCTAAGCTTTCGTGTGATCATAGACAAGATGCCTGCCTATCATTTAGGCAAAGATACCGGAAGTGATGCAAATGAGGCATTTATGGCGGATAATCATGATACCGCAATTGAGGCTATCTTATCTCTGGCTGATTGGCGCCGGCAGATGGCGGCCTTATATCAACAGGTAAGCACAAGTGAGAATCTGGCTGATAATTGGCCCCATTTCATCCAAGACCGAACACGCCTCTATAATACCCACCCCCAAAGCACTT
>DBMZ01000113.1:10461-10676 GCA_002299005.1 Alphaproteobacteria bacterium UBA685
AAGCACTTATGCTGTCAACACGCACAAATGTTTCTCAGTTTGTTTCACAGTATGATGTGTCTAAAAAGTTCCTACTGAGTACAGGGGAAGTGGGAATGGTAAGTGACACACTTAAAGTGTCATCACTTAGGTATCTTATTTATAGATATATAAACACTTTCATGCACACATAGGGGTGGGGCATGAACTACTGGTGGTATGCACGTATATATAGT
>DBMZ01000023.1:0-1944 GCA_002299005.1 Alphaproteobacteria bacterium UBA685
CCATCGACCAGCGCTTGGGTGCGCGGAGACCAATTACGGAACAGAAAATCAGCGCGAATATGAACACCGCGCATCAACGCATAACCCGCGCCAAGCATGAACATCGCCCCAGAGAACATCCGGCTTGCATCATAGGCCCAATCGGTTGGCGCGATAAATAATTTGCGCGCCACCACCTCGATGATCATCGCGGCAATCACAGGGACCAGCATCAAACAAGTCAGCTTGCCAACCCAATTATTCAAGATATCAATATTACCGACAATCAACCGCATAAAGGGGTGCATATCTTCGGGCGTATCCCCCGGCTTGCCTGCACGACGCTCTGCAATCAGCTCATCAGAAATATCTAGTTCCATGCCCTCTTCATTTTGTGCCATACTGGTATCCCCCCCATTAATGCCCTCAGTGATGCGCTTAAAGCCGCGCCAGACTGGCCTTATTTTCTTCTATTATTTTAATTTTTTTAACAAAGTCTCACAGGCCTCATGCCCTTGTGCAATGAGGCCTGTGATTTTATGAAATGTGTTACTTCACGCTATCAGCAAATGCTTTACCAAGAGCAGCGTTAGACGCTTGCGAGCCGGCCCAGAAAGGCACAGCCACAGCGGCAAAGTCTCTTTGTGACTGCCATACTTCAGCAAAGAATTCGTTTTCTGCTGCGTTCTTTTCCAAAGATGCCTTCGCTGCGTTCATATAGGCAGGGAAGTAATCCGCTGGTGTGTCATGCAAGATAACGCCGTGATTCTCTGTCAAATCCTTCAGTGCCTTACCGTTTTCATAGATACGGTTTGACATAGACTTTGAAAGTGAGGCGTTTGCTGCCACTTCAAAGGCCTTCTTCTGGTGATCTGTCAATGAGTTGTAAACATCTTTGTTGATGTACAAGTCAGCGTTCACAACAACCTGGTGTAGACCTTGTAGGTAGTAGTGCTTAAGCACTTTTTGGAAACCAAACACTGAGTCAGGCTTTGGGCAACACCATTCAGCCGCATCAATCGTGCCTTTTTCAAGCGCTGGAAGAATATCACCACCGCCCATAGCAACAGAAGCAACACCAATGTCTTTATATGTCTGACCTGGGATACCTGGCGGTGTACGGAAACGATATTTACGGAAATCTTCCATTGATTCAATCGGCTCTTTAAACCAACCAAGGGCTTCTGGACCCACTGGCTGTAGCATAAAGCCTTTTACATTCATGCCCATTTCATCCCATAGGCGGTCATAAAGCTCTTTACCACCAGCATATTGGAACCAAGATAGGAATGCGATGTTATCGATACCAACACCCGCACCAGCAACTGGTGAGCCGAACAACATAGCGGCCGGGTGCTTACCTGACCAATAATGCGTCCATGCAAAACCACCTTCAACAAGACCCTTATCAACAGCGTCTAGTGTTTCTTTCACACCAACAACCGCGCCAGCAGGCAATACTTCAAATGTGACTTCACCATCCGTTAGGTTTGTGACATCAGCCATGAAGTCTTTCAACATAGCAACTTCATCAGTTTTTGCGCCGATAACAGCTTGAACACGAATATTGACAGGGTTTGTTTCAGCTTGCGCTTCAACTTGTACAACCTTCTCAACTTCAACAACTTCAGTCTTATTACCAAGACCAAGATAGCCAATCACAAGACCGGCCACTAAGGCTATGGCGCCTACAGCCATTACATTATTTTTCATTTTTTCCTCCGTTTTTTGCGCCCTATACCTTGTAGCTTGCATGATGAAAACAGGCGCATTTCCCATCATGTGTATTAATTGCCACAGACTATTTAATGTCACGCTCATGAATGATGTTACCCATAAGCTTATGACCAAATTCGCTATGACCCCAACCAAGGCTGACCGATTAAATCATCCCCAGATCTTTGAACCCGTCATACAGCATGACAACCGCCAGATAGATAAGCAGTGCCAAACCTAAATATGACA
>DBMZ01000023.1:2178-6079 GCA_002299005.1 Alphaproteobacteria bacterium UBA685
TGCGATCGCGGCGACCGCCACAATATTGTCAATCGACATAGAGACATCAGCGAGCAAAATGGTGAATAAAGCGCGGCCAAATGACTGTGATCCCTCAACAGCCGGCGCGCCTTCTTCATCTTGTTTATTAAACGCTTTAATATCTTGATAAAAGCGCCAACATACCCATGACAGCAACACACCACCAATAATCAAGATACCTTGAATGCTCAGAAGGTATGATGCGATAACCGCAAACCCAATCCGCAAAACAGCCGCAAGCGCCATGCCAAGGAAGATAGCCTTCTTGCGCAATTCAGGCGACAAACCAGCCGCCGCCATACCAATGACAAGCGCGTTATCACCAGACAAAACTATATCCGCAAAAATAATTTGCAAAACATCAACAATAATCGCGAAATCCATCTCGGTTCCTACTTTAATCCCTTACCCTATTTCCCGGCATTAAATGCCGGCATCAACTACCGGCCATCCTTAACGAATCCATCTAAACAGACGAAATCGGCATCCCCCTGAACGCGTCAAAATCCCCTGAACGCGTCAAAATAGTGTCAAAACCCCTAATAACTGATAATAATTTCCAAAAATTTGACAAATATTGCATTTTTTGATAAAATAATTATCATTTGTGATAAAAGTAAGACGCAAATTGAATAAGCTGGCAAGCCTTATTTTTGGATAAAGCTGCCCTATCCGACTTTTTGAGGGGGATACGGGCGCCCCAAAAACCCGCTGGCCCTGATAATGATTTGCCACAAGAAACCGCCAAGAGGATTGTTAAAGTGACCAGTGCGACGACGCCTAATTTACGCCTTTTATTATTGCTTGAAGAATTGTCAAATGCCTCACGGCCTCTGTCAGTGGCTGAATTAACAGAGATGCTTGATTTGCCGAAACCATCCGCACATCGGCTGGTAAAGACCCTCTTGAGCGAGGGGTTTTTAGAAAAGCAAGGACAGCAAATCGTGATCGCGAAACGCTCTGTGGTGATGGCCAATAATTTAATGTTGAAAAACCCGGCCAATATCGTGCGTCATCAAATTCTAGAATCACTGGCAAGGGCATCGAAAGAGACGATTAATTTTGTTGTGCCAACTGAAAATGGCATGACCTATAGTGACCGTGTTGAAACTGATTGGCATTTCCGCGTTATGTTGCCGATTGGCACCTTTGTGCCTTTTTATTGCACCGCTAGCGGCAAAACATTCTTGGCCTCTTTGCGCAAATCGCAATTACAGGGCCTTGTTAAGGCGATGACTCTCAAGCCATTTACAAATAACACCATCAATAATGAGCAAGATTTGCTGGCCAGCATTAAGCAGGTGCGCAAGCAAGGCTATGCGATTGATGATGAGGAATTATATGATGATATGCTGGCAATCGCGGTGCCTGTGCATGCCGCCTCTGGGCATTATTGCGGTGCGATTGCCATCCATGGGCCAAAATCACGCTTTTCAAAAGACAAAGCTTTGACCTTTTTGCCTGCCCTGCAACAAGCCTCGCAAGATATCTCGGCCGCTGTATTTGCCAGCTAGATGATAACCGCCAAGCCTAAATGACGCGGCCCTTATTCAATATATCTGCCGGATCAAGCATCGCTTTCAAGCGTTGCATCAAGGCAATTTCCTCTTGCGTGCGGCAATCTTTGAGCCACGGCTTCTTTAGCATCCCGATACCATGTTCCGCCGTAATCGTCCCGCCAATCGCTGTCGCCTTCCCAAAGACCAGATTTTCAATCGGCACTTGATCATTATCATCGCCTGTCGTGCAAGATAGGTGCAGATTCCCATCCCCAATATGGCCAAATGTCACCTGTCTTATGCCCGGAAATTCAGCTTGCAAAGCGGCCCGTACATCTTGAGTGAAATCCTTCATCTTTGGCACAGGGATGCCAATATCGAAATTCACATTTGGCGCAAGGTCACTCAAAATCTCAGCAATCGCATCACGATAAGACCAGAATGTCGCCGCTTGCGTTTGATTTTGCGCGATCACCGCATCCTCGATAATCCCCTTTTCAATCGCCACATGAAGGGCCTGTTCGACATCATCATTATCGCTTGCCTGCTCCACCTCAATCAGAACCGTAAAAGGATAGCGCCTATCAAATAATTCAGCCTTGCCAGTAAGAGAGACCACTTCTTCCATATAATCATCCCAAAGCACTTCAAATGACGACAGGCCCACAAGCTGTTTTTGCGCATGGAACAAAAGCGCTGTCACACAATCAAAATCTTTGGCCGCACAAAAGGCCGTGCGCACAACATCACGCTTGGGAAATAGGCGGAAGGTCACAGAGGCAATCACCCCCAATACCCCTTCTGTGCCTATCAGCAATTGTTTGAGATCGAAGCCCGCATTATTTTTCAAAAGCTGATTTGACTGCGCCATTATTTGCCCATCTGGCAAAACCGCGACCATGCCAAGGATAAGCTGGCGCGTTACCCCATATTGGATCACTTGATTGCCGCCTGCATTTGTTGCCGCAATCCCGCCAGCGGTCGCTGTGCCTCTGGCGCCCAAATCAAGCGGAAACATCAGCCCATGCGCTTCGGCAGTCTCTTGGATAGTTTGCAAGCTTACCCCTGCCTCAACCGTAATTGTCTGGCCGATAGGGTCAATCTCTAGCACCTTATTCATGCGCTCAACAGATAGCGCCCATTCGCTCTGTTGCGGCGTCGCCCCGCCTGCAAGCCCTGTGCGCCCGCCTTGGGTGACAAGCCGCTGCTCATGGTCTTGGGCAAGACGCAACATCTGGGATAAATCATCTAAGGTGCGTGGCCGCAGCACAACCTCAGGCATATGCGCCGCCGCCTCTGACCAATCCTTGGCATATTTATCCTGAACCGCCGCGCCGCTTAAATATAAATCATCAGCCAGCTTGTCTCTGATATCGCCATAGCTCATAAAGCCCACCCCTCATCAAAATAGGCGCGCGCTTATCCTGTTAACCCGCGCTTATCCTGTTAAATTGACATATTTCACTTGTCTTTAACTTAGATAAAACAAACAGGAAATCTAGCATATTCTGGATGAAATGGCCTGTTATTGGTCGCAATTATGCAAAATCACCCGCCATAAATAGCGTTCGCTAAAAGAGTAAGAAATACGCAATAGGCTCAAAATGGGTGCAATAGGATCAAAACGGGCAAGGGGTGTGACCATGTTTATCGGCGTCTCAGATATTTTCAAAATTGGCATTGGCCCGTCCAGCTCTCATACGATGGGGCCGATGGTGGCGGCTAATCTATTTTTGCACCAATGCCATCTGAAACAAGAACAGACCGGCCAGACACTGGCCCATATCAGTGTGCGTCTTCACGGATCTCTGGCCTTTACGGGCAAAGGCCATGCGAGCGATAGAGCGATTTGCCTCGGCCTGCAAGGCTTCCTGCCAGAGACCTTAGCCCTTGATCGCATTGAAGCATTAGAGACAGCCCTTTATGAGACAAAAGAGATCAGGCTGGCGCACCGCCCGCCCTTTGCGTTTGACCCTGCAAGCGATCTTATCTTTGATTATGACGCCCCCCTGCCAGCCCATGCCAATGGCATGCAGTTTTTTGCGAC
Source organism: Alphaproteobacteria bacterium UBA685 (assembly GCA_002299005.1). Classification (GTDB taxonomy): domain Bacteria; phylum Pseudomonadota; class Alphaproteobacteria; order Puniceispirillales; family Puniceispirillaceae; genus UBA685. The sequence goes on from DBMZ01000023.1 coordinate 5,746, forward strand.
AGACACCAAAGGCGAAAACCTGCTTCATGAAATTTACTATTCCATTGGCGGCGGTTTCGTGCGGCGCGCTGATGAGATGCAAGAGGCGCCTGTGACTGACAGGCCCAAACATCCCTATCCCTTTGCGAATGCCGCACAAATGCTGGAGATGGGCGCCGCACATGGCATGACTATTGCCGAGATGCAATTTGCCAATGAATGCGCCTATCGCCCCAAAGAGAGCGTTGAGGCGGCAATCGCGACCATCCTTCGTACCATGAGTGAAGTTATCACGCGCGGCTTAAGGCAAGATGGCATCCTGCCAGGCGGTCTGAATGTCAAGCGCCGTGCCAAG
>DBMZ01000023.1:6425-6840 GCA_002299005.1 Alphaproteobacteria bacterium UBA685
CGGCAATCGGCTCTATCATCAAGACAAATGCCTCTATTTCAGGGGCGGAAGTTGGCTGTCAGGGCGAGGTTGGTTCAGCCTCAGCGATGGCCGCCGCAGGTCTATGTGCCGCGCTTGGTGGCACAAATGCCCAGAGTGAGAATGCCGCTGAAATCGCGCTTGAACATCATCTTGGCATGACGTGCGATCCCGCTGGCGGCCTTGTGCAGGTGCCTTGTATTGAGCGCAATGGCCTTGGCGCAATTAAGGCTGTCTCTGCCGCCTCTTTATCTTTACGCGGTGATGGCACGCATTTCATCCCGCTTGATAATTGCATAGAGACAATGCGCCAAACAGGCCTTGATATGCATGAACGCTATAAGGAAACATCCCAAGGCGGGCTGGCGGTGAATTTACCCGAATGTTAATCGGCCAG
>DBMZ01000024.1:0-318 GCA_002299005.1 Alphaproteobacteria bacterium UBA685
GCGGCGGCACCTTGGGGGCATTCATGATAAGGCCCTGCCAATGTTTGCGCGGTGGCGTCGATAATTTCCAACTCTTCTGAGACCGTCACACAGACTTTCATATGATGCAGCGCTTGGCCTTTTTTAATCTCGCCATGCGCTTTTGACGGGAAGCTGTGACTTTTTTTATCAATCAGCTCTGCCTCAATATCATAATGGCCATCATCTCTGGCATAGCCATCTAGGGTGATTGTGCGACGATGGGCATGGGTGCGTTGGGTGTTGTTATCTGCGCTCATCAGATGGCCTCTTTCAAAGGGTTTTGGCTAGGTGTTTGGG
>DBMZ01000024.1:473-1823 GCA_002299005.1 Alphaproteobacteria bacterium UBA685
GATTTGCCCGTGTCAGATTTTCCGGTATCTTCTGCCAGATTAAGCTTTGTCAGGCGCACGCCTTCGCGCTCTATGATGGTAAAGCGGGTATTATGAAAGCGGAATCTTTGCCCGACAGAGGGTATCGCGCGTGATTCCATCAAGACCAGCCCTGCCACCGTTGACGCTTTATCATCAGGCAGAGACCAGTTCAAAATACGGTTCAAATCTCGGATGGTCACAGACCCATCAACAAGCCAACTGCCATCAGGCTCAGCAATACAGCCTTGCAAAGAGATATCAGTCTCATCATCAATATCGCCAACGATCTCTTCCAGAATATCTTCGAGCGTCACAATCCCTTGAAAGGCGCCATATTCATCAATCACCAGCGCAAAATGCTCTCGTCTTCTGCGAAAGGCTTGTAATTGTTCAAACAGGTCAGTGGTCTCTGGGATAAAATAGGGATCTTGCGCGCTATCTGAAATATTCAAAGCGGATAGCGCATCATTCTCGCTGGCTTTTTGCAAGGCTAGCAACAGGGATTTGACATGCAACACACCGATAATATTCTCAGGGCTATCTTTGTAAATCGGGTGGCGCGTATGAGGAGAGGTCAGGACAAAACGGACAATATCTTCAGGGTCATCATCGGCGTTGATCATCGAGACAGAGGCGCGGTGCGTCATGATCTCATCAACCTGCACATCACCTAGATCCAAGACAGATGACAGCATCGCTTTGGTCTCGCGCCCTTCTGCATCGCTATTCTCGCCATGAAGCTCAATCATGCCGCGCAATTCCTCATCACGCTCTTCATCGCTTTCTTTGCTGCGCCCCATCAGCGTATAAGACAGCCAGCGCACAGCGATCGCAAGCGGGGTCAATAACAGCACCACAAGACGAATAGGCTGGGCAATGCGCAAGGCAAAACGATCGGCATGATTAAAGGCATAGGTCTTTGGCAAAACCTCGGCAAAAATCACCAGCAATATCGTCATAAAGACCGTCGCAAGGACAAGACCGCTATCACCAAAGATGGTCAAAGCGGCAGATGTTGCGACCGCAGAGGCAAGGACATTGACCGCATTATTGCCAATCAAAATGGCCGATATCAGCTTTTCTCTATCTTGGCGCAGATTTTCGACGATGCGGGCATTTCGTGACCCTTTGCGGGCCATTTGGCGCATCCGCGCATCTGAGGCGGCCGTAAGGGCGGTCTCTGCGCTTGAGAAAAAGGCAGAGAGACAGATTAAAATTAGTATGGCACCACCAAGTTCAATCAGTGTTTCTAGCATCTAGGCCCTACCTTGTATCAAGTTTTTTGTAAAAATTTTCTTTTAAAAATTCTGTGACGTCTTGAACATCAAT
>DBMZ01000024.1:1969-4216 GCA_002299005.1 Alphaproteobacteria bacterium UBA685
ACGCGCATCGCATCTTGCCCCGTAGAGCGGCCAAGATAGGCGGAGAATTCAAACGCCAAACCAAGGCCAACTGCCACAGCCTCGCCATGAAGAAGCCTGCCATCATAGCCGGCCTCTGCCTCAAAAGCATGGGCAAATGTATGGCCCAAATTCAAGAGCGCACGCCTGCCAGCTTCGGTCTCATCAGCTGAGACAATCGCGGCTTTGGCAAGACAGCTTGTCATCACCGCATGGGCGATAGCGTCTTTGTCGCCAGCGATAACCGCCGCGCCATTGACCTCTAGCCATTCAAAGAAATCAGCATCGCCAAGCAAGCCATATTTCACAATCTCAGCATAGCCTGCGCGCATCTCGCGTGGTGGCAGAGTTGTTAGAACATCACTATCGGCTAGCACGATTTTAGGCTGATAAAAGGCACCGATAAGGTTCTTGCCGACGGTCGCATTAATGCCTGTCTTGCCGCCAACTGAGCTGTCAACTTGGGCAAGCAGGCTGGTCGGGATTTGGATGAAATCAACACCGCGCAAAAGACTGGCCGCCGCATAGCCAACAAGGTCACCAATGACGCCGCCGCCAAGCGCGATTAGCACCGCTTGCCGGTCAACACCAAGGGCCAAAATATCTTCCATTAAAGACGAGAATTGGCTCAGTGATTTTGTCTGTTCACCCGCTGGCACGATAAGGCAATCTGTCTTGCGGCACAAAGGGGCGATGGTCTCCTCAAGCCGTGCTTGATAGAGTGAGGCTGTGTGCGTATCGGCGATAATGATGACATGCCTGTCAGTGATAAAGGGCGCAAGATGGCTATCTGCCGCCGCCAACAGGCCGGGGCCAATTTTGATATCATAAGAACGCGCGCCCAAAGAGACATGAACCAGCTTTGTTGCATCATCATTTTGGGCGTTATCGGTCTGTGGTGTCATATTATGTGTCTCTATTCTTTAAGGGTCTTAAATTTTTTACGCGGCAAGATGCGCGTCGAGCGTGTCTCTTAATTTGGCAAGTGATTGCTTTAATGACAGCCCGTCTGTATCGATGATTATATCAGCCTCATTATAATCATTATAGCGCTCTTTATGCAGGCGCTCTAAGGTGCCAAGCGGATTGTCACCAGCAAGCAAAGGGCGCGAGGATAAATTATCCATGCGCGAGAGTAATTCAGCTGGCTGGGCGCGAAGCCAAATGGTGGTCACCTGTCCTTTGGTCATCTCTCTTATCGCGGCTTGGCAATAAGCGCCGCCGCCAACGGATAGAATCGCATTTTGGCGGGTGATTAATTGGCCGATAATGCGGGCTTCCATATCTCTGAATTTAGGCTCGCCATAAAGCTCAAAAATATCACTAATCCGCAGATTGCTCTCTTCTTCGATTTGCTTGTCTGAATCAAGAAAGTCCCAGCCAAGGTTTAAGGCAAGCATGCGGCCAATAACGGTCTTGCCTGACCCCATAAGGCCAATAAGCATGACAGACTTGGTTGGCGATTTTATCTGTATGGGTGCCCCATCAGAATTGTGCGACATGTCAAAAAAACCTTATGGCAAAGAGGCGTTGTGGGTGGTTCTAAACCCTCATTCGTTATTTTATAAGCCATTGGGCGGATAATAAAAAGCATGCATTTATTGATTGCCGCGATAAAAGACCATAGCCAGACTGCCCAAATCAGGCCATAATTGGCGAATATGGTGCCTCATCATCTCTTTTTGCCCTTTGCCTATGCGCGTCTATCGGGTCACAAAGGAGAGGGGCCCTTTTAAGATATAAGAGAGGAAATGGCGTGAAAAAGTCTGGTATTATTGTGTTAGCCGTTATGGCCTTTGTGGTTGTGAGTGTTGGCTATTTGTCATCTGTGCAAATTCCAGCGCCTGTGAAGACAGTCGCGAAAATTGTGCCAAATGAGCAATTGCCTCGTTAAGAGCGCGTCTCGCATCCTCCCGAAGCAGTAGAGTTATATTATGTTTATCCCACACGCCCTTCGCTTTAAAATGCCTGTTCTATCGACGATAAGATCTCATTATCTCGGCCTTGCGACAGGCGCGTTTCTGGCGCTTTCCTCGACAAGCCTATGGGCGCAAAATACCGATCAGCCGCTTGATTTGACGATATTATCCACCAGTGAAAATGATGTGCAATTCATCATCACCGAAACAGCGCCTAGAACGGACAATCTCACTGAGGTTGATGCGCAAACTGCGCAAGATAATGCCAGTTTTTTAGCTGAAGATGTGGCAGATGGTGTCGCAGAAGAGG
>DBMZ01000024.1:4388-9060 GCA_002299005.1 Alphaproteobacteria bacterium UBA685
CAGAAGAGGTTACAGAAGAGGTTACAGAAGCGCCTTCAAATGAGGGTGCCTCTGGGCGGATGACGCGCCGTAATATCAAAGATGTGGGCCTTGCCTCTATTGGTATTGCCGCAGATGCCACGCATAATCTTGATGCGCTTGATAATCGTTTATGGCGCGGTGTGCCATTGGCGCGCGCGATGCGGCTTATTAATGGTGTGCCAGAGGTGATTGCCTCTGATGCGTTGCGCAAGATGAGCTATCATGTTGTTGCCCGCCAAGCTGTGCCACCCAAAGGGGCGGCAGAGATGCCATCGGCGCTTTTGGCCGCGCGGATGGATTATCTATCACGCATTGGCCGCTCGCATGGGCTGGCAGATATCATCACCCAATTGCCGCAATCAGATGAATGGCAGGAATGGCATTTATGGAAATTATTCTATGATTTGATGATGCGCGAGGATGAAAAGCCGTGCCTGAGAGCCGCAGAAGAGGCCACAACATCTCTTGATCCGCTCTGGCAACGGACCAATCTTTTGTGCCAAATCCTGACAGGTGATGCGATGCGCGCGGCATTTTCAGCCGATGTGCTAAAGGCGTCTGGCCTGATTGATGATGCGCTTTATTTTGAGCTGGTTGATGTGCTGCTTGGCCGCAAAGAGGCTGAGGCGATCACCCCTGATATGATGAATGATGCCAAGATTGATATTTTGCATGTCATCTTGATGGATGCCGCGCATGTGAATATTGGTGCTGCCCAACTTGCCGCGCTTGATAATAGCTATGGCGAGGCGGCCAATCATTTGCGCTATTTAGCAGATGATGCGCGCCAATCATTGGGCATGGGGAATTTGCGCGCAGGTCTGATGAATATTGATGAGGCCAATGCGGTCTTTATCGCTTCATCGCCGCGTGATGAGACACCGTTAATGGCGCTAAGCCGTCGTCTGGAAGCGGCGCCGCAAGAGGCGGATAGCGCGGCTGTTCGGCTTTATTTATCGCTTCGCACAGCGGTGCAAAATCTGGCAAATACAACGCCAAGTGAGGCCCAAATTGAGGAATTAATCGCGACCTTGCTAAACGCTATCTCAACAGAGGTGCAGGCAGGTGACGGCGCGATTTTTGTGCCTCTTTATGCGCCTTATTTATCAGATGCGATGGCAGTGGCAGATATGCGGGCGCTTGATGCGTCTATACAATCAGATTACGCGGCTGTGATGGCTTTGGCTGGCCTGCCTCTCTCGCCCTTGCCTGTTGATGGCGGTGCGGTGGTGCAGGGCGATCATATGAGCATTGCGGGCGATAATAGCGCACCTGTCGCTGAGCGGGTTGCCTCTTTATTGCGCCTTGACAGCGCGGCGCTCTTGCCGCTGGTCACAGGGGCTAGCGCGGCTGAACAAGATTGGCTGGATGTGTTTGAAACAGCGTTGATGGCCGAAAATAAGGATGCGGTATTTGCTTATCAGCCACTATCGCAGTCAGGGCTTTTGGCATTGGCAGGCGCGGCTGAAAAAGGCCAGCGCGCTGAGGCGATTATCATCGCGGCCAAGCTGGTATCAGATAGGGCGTTGAATAAGATTAGCCCCGCTGACCATGCGCAAATTATTGCCTATCTCGCCCAAGCAAATGTGCCATTGGCCGCTAATGCTTATGCCAAGGATGCTTTTTCAGCGCATATAATCGCGGCAAATCTTGGCAAGATTGGTGATAATACACCATAAGGAAAGCGCAAAGATGGCTGAGGATGTTCATATTTCAGATTTCCTGATGGCGCTCTCGGCCGAGCGTGGCAGTGCGGATAAAACCTTGCGCGCCTATGAGACAGATTTGAGCGATGCTGATCTCTTCTTGCAAGCAAAGCATGATACGCGCCTATCTATGGCAGATAGCGAGGCTTTGAAAGCGGTGCTTGCCTATTGGCACCAAAGGGGCCTTGCGCCGCGCACAACTGCGAGACGTTTTAGTGCTTTGCGCGGGTTTTATGCCTATTTATGCGGCGAAGGGATACGCGCTGATAACCCGTCAGTCAATCTAAGCGCGCCCAAAACAACCCGCGCCTTGCCTGTCTCATTGAGTGAGGCAGACATCGCAAGCCTGATAGAGGGGGCGGGCAAATTGCCCTCAATCGAACATGGTTTGATGATGCAAGCTGGTCTTGAGATTCTCTATGCCACGGGGATGCGTATCTCTGAGCTGTTGTCCCTTTCTGAGCAGGCGATTTTGGCCAAAGAAAAGAGCGTTACCATCACGGGCAAGGGCGGCAAAGAGCGGCTGGTGCTATTGACAGATATCGCGCTTGAAAAGGCGATGGCGTGGATTTCTTGGCGTCATGAAAAACAGCCGCATTATCTTGATGAGGCCTTGTTTTCGGTGAAGGCAAAACCGATACGCCGCCAAGAATTTGCCAGATTATTGAAACAGATCGCCGCGCTGGTGGGGGTGCCTCCTGATAAGGTTAGCCCGCATAAATTGCGTCATAGTTTTGCCACCCACATGCTTAATCGCGGGGCTGATTTGCGTGTGTTGCAAACAATGCTCGGCCATGCGGATATTGCGACGACCCAGATTTATACTCAAACGCGCTCTGATAGGCTGTCTGGATTGGTGCGTGATATGCATCCTCTTGCCAGACAAGGCGATGGTGATGTAGACTAAGGCATCGCTAAAAATTTGTTTATTTTTTTGCAAGGTTTTTATTCCCATGCGTCATTTCCTAGATTTTGAAAAACCAATCGCGGCACTTGAAGGCAAAATTCAAGAGTTACGCCATCTCACTGATGAGACTGATATTAATATCGCTGAGGAAATTGGTAAGCTTCAAACGCGCATGGAACGTGAATTAACACAGACATATAAAGCGCTTGGCGCGTGGGAAAAAGTACAGGTTGCACGCCATCCTGAACGTCCAAAACTAAGCCAGATTATCGAAGAGCTAACAGATGAATTTGTGCCGCTTTCAGGCGATCGCAACTTTGCCGAAGATTATGCCATCATTGGTGGTTTGGCGAAATTCCGTGGCCGTGATGTTGTGATTATGGGCACTGATAAAGGGGCGACAACCGAAGAGCGTATTAAGCGTAATTTCGGCATGGCGCGTCCTGAGGGCTATCGCAAGGCTATTCGTTTGATGCAAATGGCGGATAAATTTGGTCTGCCTGTTTTATCATTTGTTGATACCGCTGGCGCCTATCCCGGCAGAGGCGCAGAAGAGCGCGGGCAAGCCGAAGCGATTGCGCGCTCTATCCAAACATGTTTGGGCCTAAGCGTGCCGATGGTCACAGCGATTGTCGGTGAAGGTGGCTCGGGCGGTGCGATCGCGCTTGCGACAGCCAACCGTGTCGTGATGTTTGAACATGCGGTTTATTCGGTGATTTCACCTGAAGGCTGTGCGTCGATTTTATGGCGTTCTGGCGAACATGCGCAAAAAGCCGCCGAAGCTTTGCGCCTAACTGCACAAGATATGCTTACCCTTGGCGTGATTGACCATATTGTTGATGAGCCATTGGGCGGTGCGCATCGTGATATCAAAGGCGCGATTGCGGCGCTTGGTGATGGCATGATGAAACAGCTAGATGAGCTTTCATCACTGACACCGACATCTGTGAAAGCTGATAGACGCGCGAAATATATCGCCATCGGTGATAAGGGCCTATAGGGCCGCTATTATTTCAGGAAATCAGCGGATTGGTTGCACCAAGCGGTCAGGCTGGCGCGGGCTTTTGTGACTTGGGCAAAATCCAGATCTGCCATCGCCATATCGCCCTCTTGGCCCGCATCATCCAAAACACGGCCCCACGGGTCGATAATCAGCGCATGACCATAGGTCTGTCTGCCATCATCATGCGTGCCCTTTTGGGCGGCGGCGATGATAAAGGCACCTGTCTCAATCGCGCGGCTTCTTTGCAAGACATGCCAATGCGCGGCCCCTGTGGTGGCGGTAAAGGCGGCGGGGGTTAGGATTATCTCTGCCTGCTGGCTGGCATAATGATGATAGAGCTGGGCAAAGCGGACATCATAGCAAATAGAGAGACCTGTTTTATGGCCCTCAATGCTTGTCATCACAGCTTTTGTGCCGGGTTTGAAACTATTTGATTCACGATAGCGCTTGCCGTCATTTACATTCGCATCAAACATATGAATCTTGTCATAGCGCGCGGTAATACTGCCATCTTTTGCGATGATATAATGGCGATTGGCTATCCGATTATCGGTTTCATCATCATCGCCGCGCATCATTAAAGAGCCAAGCGATAGGGTGACTTGCCGCTGTTTGGCGATATTTTGTGCCATAGCAAGAATGCCAGATGAGGCTTCTGTCTCTGCCTTGGCAAACAGGCTGGCTTTATTTGTGGCAAGGAAGTTTGCGCATTCAGGCAAGCAGATAAAGTCAGCGCCCCTATCACAAGCTTGCTCGATAAGGCGCAAAGCTATCTCGCTGGTCTCGCGGCGCGAATCTCGGGCGGTATATTGCAGGGCGGCTACTTTCAAAGATACTACTTTCGGGGCGACGGCTTTGGGGGGTACTCTTTTATGTCATTCAGGTTCTTTACGAAGCGCGTCCGACCAGCATATCTAATTTGCCAAGACGGTGCAATTGCGCCAATTCATCAGAGCCACCAATGGGTATATCATCAATAAAGATTTGCGGCACAGAGGTGCGACCCTCAGCACGCTTTGTCATCTTTTGGCGCAA
>DBMZ01000010.1:0-2533 GCA_002299005.1 Alphaproteobacteria bacterium UBA685
TCGGAAAAGCAGGTTATATCTGTCATGCGCGGCCATATGAAGCCGTCATCATTTCGCATGTGGCGCAAACGTGTGACAGGCCGCAAGACCAAACATGGCCACAAGCTGTCAAAATGGCAAAAGCCGCACGCCCTGATAGACGAAGATTAAGCAGACGCCTGATCGTTTGAAGCCTGCTCAGATGATGCCTGATCAGATGATGCCTGATCGTTTGAAGGAAGGGCACGTGAGACAATCACACCCGCGCTTGCGATCAACACAAAGCCGATAATGCTTGTCACAGCCAATGCTTGGCCAAACATAATGTAAGTCCACGCCGCGGCGAAAATCAGCAGACTATATTCAAACACCGCCATATAGCTGGTCTCTGCCACCTGATAGCCTCTGGTCAGCAAAGCGATCGCCACAACCGTCAATGACCCTTGGAATATAATCCAGCCACTTGTCACCAAATCAAGCGCCATCCAGCCCCGAAAGAAGAACGGGGCGGCCTCAAACAGCGCCTCACTCACAGGGCGCATATCAAGCATCGTTGTCGCAAGCGCCCCTGTCAGCCCTATCACGAAAAAGAACACAGCCACCAATGATAGGGGCGGCTCATCCGCGCAATAGCGGCGCGTTGTCATCGCGGCCATCGCATAAAGCGCCCCGCCTGCGACAGGCATTAATTGCAAAATATGAAACCCGACCTCATCAGGGCGCAACACAAACAACACGCCAATTGTGCCAACCATCACGGCCAAGATGCGCCTTACCCCAATGCGCTCCTTATAGACCAAGCGGGTGAATAACAGCACAAAGATAGGCGCCGTAAACAGGCCCGCCGCCGCCTCTGCGACAGACATGATGGGCAAAGAGCCAAAATATAAAAACATAGAAGCGCTTAGAAACGCTGTGCGCATCAAAATAGGCCCCCATCTATCGGGAAGCAGGCGCGCACCTGTTATCAGCGCAAAAGGCACAAGCAAGATAAGACAGATAAGAGAACGCAAAGCATGGAACTGGCCAAGGCCCATATGAGGCTCAAGATAATAGAAGATATTATCACCCAACCCCAAAATAGCCATAGCGCTCAAAATCAAAAGACCGCCATATAATTCAGCTGAAAGTGACTGCCGCCAATTTGCCAACATTGTGCTACCCCCTAAAACCCTGTAAAGATCCGTGCTATTTTGGGTAACGCTCAATGGCATAAAGTACAAGCAAAATCGCATGAACAGAGAATGGCAGGTTAAGATTGCGTGCCGCCGCCTGCGGGCGCTGAGACAGATAAGGTCATCCAACTGCCAGCCTCAGGGCCTGTATCAGCGCGCCCTACAACCCACAAATAGACATAAGATTTAGCGTCACGCCCTGTGACCTGCACCTGCATTTGCACCTGATCCTCACCTTGGGCAAGGCGCAAGATCTGGTGCGATTTATGCCCCAATAAAGGCCGATAGGCAGGCAGGTCAAACAGCCGTGCAAAGCGCTGTAACGGCCCTGTCATCGCCTTATTATAGGGATGCGCAAACGCCCATACTTGGCGCATTTCAACCGAGCTTGAATCACCCTTTGTGAGTTGCAATCCCAATAGCTGTATCGCCACAACATCTTCTGGCAAAAGGCTAGGAGAGGGCATAATAATCGATGATGCCCCCTCATCTGCGGCCATGATTTGGGAGGAGGGCGGCATTAATAATGCCATCACAGCCAACAAGATCACGAAAATTTTGTGCGTAAAATGCTTCATAATCTTACTACGAGGCGCTTTGCCTTATCGGATCATGTGCGCCAATGGGCCAAACCTAGCTAGGCAAGCAATGTGCTGGCTAAATCCCATGCCTCATCTAGATTTTGGACGATATGGTGCGGGCCATCCCCGAGGCGTTCGGTTGTCTGATTTTGCCGATTGACCCAGATAGTCTGATAGCCAAAGGCTCTGGCGCCCGCGATATCCCAGCCGTTTGACGAGAAAAACAACACCTCTTCTGGCGCAACATCAAACCGCGCACAGCCAAGCTGATAAACCGCTGGTGATGGTTTAAAAATACCCACATCTTCAACTGATAAAACAGCCTCAAGCGCGCTATCAAGCCCCGCAGCCGCAACCGCCTCTGAGAGCATTTCCTGATTGCCGTTCGATAAGAGTGCGCGCGGCACACCAGCGGCGCCCATATGGTCTAGGATCGTTATCGCATCATCATAGGCCGCAAGCTGGCGATATAAGGACAGCAAGGCCGTGCGCAAATCATCATCCCCCGCAAGGCCTGTTTCTGCCAAAGCAAAATCAAGCGCATCACAAGTGCATTGCCAAAAAGGCACATAAGCGCCCATCAGCGAGCGTAACCATGAATAATGAAGCTGTCTTACCCGCCAAATCTGGCTAAGTGCCTCACTTTTATCAGCTAGTTTTGGAAACTTATTAGACGCAACAAGGCGTGCCGTGGCCGAATTAACATCAAGCAATGTGCCATAGGCATCAAACAAGCTCGCTTTAATGGTCATAGCATCCTCTTGTTAATCGGCCTATTGGCCAGCTCTATTGATTGGC
>DBMZ01000010.1:2661-2785 GCA_002299005.1 Alphaproteobacteria bacterium UBA685
CTATTGATTGGCTCTATTGATCGGCGCCGCGACACCCAAATTCAGCCACCGCATCATCGCCATCAATGCCAATATTAATCATATAGCTGGTATCAAACCCAAGCGTGCGGCAATTCTTTATCGC
>DBMZ01000010.1:2811-4263 GCA_002299005.1 Alphaproteobacteria bacterium UBA685
CAACCGCTTCAACCTCTGGCTCAGTGATATTTGGCTTCGTTACCTCTGGCGCGGGGCCTTGCGTGTTACAGGCCGCCAACATACCCACACAAACAACCATAATGCCTGTTACTTTTATCATTGATGACATCGTCACTCACTCACCACAGCTTCATTTACCTTCATGCGATGAATCATAGAGCATTAAAATCGGCTTTGACTAGTGCAGAATTGTTTATTCATCCGATTGATTAAGGTTTCTTTGCAGAAGAGGCTGGTTTTTGCGCCAAGATAAGACCGATAAGGATAAGACCAAGGGCGGCCAATTTATCACTTGTGACAGCCTCACCAAGGGCTATAGCGCCAATTAAGACCGCGATCCCCGGAATAAGATAGCCGACATAAGAGGTAAAGCTGGCACCTGCACGCGCAATCAGGTAATAGCGCACCGAAAACGCAAAGGCTGTGGGCATAATGCCGAGCCATAAGACCATCTGCCATGCCGGGCCCGACCATTCACTTGGCGCCGGCGCCTCTATGATGAGCGCAAAGGGCCAGAGCAATAACGCTGATAGCGTGATGGCCAATGTTGATATGGTAAGGGGCGGGATAAAAGATATCCGGCGCACCATTAAATTGCCGCACACATAACATAAGGACGCAAGCACCGCGACTATCTGTGCCACCAAATAGATATGGCCCATCCCAGATGTGTCAATCGAAGAGGTACCCATCATACCAAAGCCATCTGCGAAAATCAGCAACGCACCGCACAGGCCGATAATAATGCCAAAGATGCGGCTTTTGGGAATATTATCCTCCAGCCTAAACAGCCATGCCCCTGCCAAGGTCGCAAGCGGGCCAACAGACATCAACAAGCCCGCAAGAGAGGATTCAATATGTAACTCAGCCCACGGCAACATCATGAAAGGCAAAGCAGAGCCAAGACCACCTATGACCAAGAATTGCGGAAAATATTTGACGCCGATATGCCACTCAATCGGGCCCCTCAAGCGCAATAGGCACAGCAAAATAACCGCCGCAATTGATGAGCGCATAGCGGCCAAAGTAATCGGGCCTGTCTCTGGCACCGCCACTTTCATAGCGCCAAAGGCTGAGGCCCAAATAAAGGCTATCAGCAATAATAGAGCGATGTTAACTGCCTGATGAGACAGGGTGTTTTTAGCTTCCATAGGTACGCAAAAACCCTTCTTAGCGGCGTTAGGGGATTAATAAATAAGAGCTGACAACCACAAGCCCCGCGCCAAGCCATGCACCAATAGGTGGGATCATCTTGGTCTGCCACCAAATAAAAGGCAACACCATCACAGGGCTCACAGAGGCAAGCAAGCTTACCTCTGCCACAGGGCCTGTCTCTAGGGCTTTGAGCATGAGCGCGACACCAAAGCTGAGGCCGAAAAAGCCATTGGCGATGATAGACAGACCAATTCGCCCCGTTGGCCAGAACGGCAA
>DBMZ01000051.1 GCA_002299005.1 Alphaproteobacteria bacterium UBA685
CCTTGCAAAACCGGCATTAAAGGCAATAAGGCCGCCATCACACCCATCATCGCACAGCCTATGACATTGACGCTGAGCGTGGCGATAAAGTAGGGCACGCCAAACGTAGATTGCGTCATCCAAAGGCCGATGGCATAGCGCAATAGCGCGCCAAAAGCGCCGCCGACTGCCACTGATATGAGGTTTATCATCATGGGGCGGTTTTATCTGATTCTAGTCCAAAAATCCACCCCTCACGAGACGCTTGCGCCGGAACCTGCCAGAATGCTGACTGGGCGGCAAAAAACCGCAAAGCAGCCGCCGATATCAACGCATCTGCATCATCATTATCAGGGCCAGCGGCGACAAAATCATCAGCCACAGACGCGCTTTGATAAAAGGCCAACGCCTTATTCAGATTGCCAATTTCCGCCTGCGCGCCGTTCACAGGCGTAATGCCAGCCTTTTTAAAATAATAGGACGGGAAAATCTCAACCAAATGCAGATTGGCACTCTTATCTTGCATAAAGGGCCAGATAACCGCTTGGCTGTGCAGATGATGACATAGACGCATCCCCGCAAGAGAACCTGTCCCCACCCCCGCAGGGCCGACACAATTAAAGGTCGGGCTTGGTGACTTTACCGCACTTGCCACCTGTTCTGTGAGACGTCTGCGCGAGGCAAAGCGCGCCCCCTTGCGCCCCGACGGTGCGTTATAATAAGGGCCATAATCGGGATGATCCCAAATTAGACCGCCATAAAAATCAGGCGCAGGTGCGTTTACCGCCTCCACCATCGCCCAAAGATCTAGCGCTGAACTTGGCTGTTTATCCGCCGGCAAATCGGGGAAATAATGCCCCTTATCATCTATGGGATAGGCAAAGGCAAAATCGATACCCGCTAGCACGCGTTGCGCGCTAGACAGGCTGACAAGCGTCTTAGCGACATCCGCGCGCGAGAAATAGGGCTTGCCATCTGGCGGTGATAATTTAACCGGCACGCCTGCCCCTTTCTTGCAAGCAAACAGGGCGATGCCCTTATGACGCGCGCCTTTTGCGCCTGACCAATCTATCCCGACAAAGAGATCAAACGTCATTTAGCGTCACGCAATTTCTGCCAATAGGCGAGCCGCTTTTGGATTTCCCGCTCAAACCCGATTTCCTTTGGCTGGTAATAACGCTCTGGTGCCATCTCATCTGGAAAGCAATTCTGGCCTGAAAAACCGTCCTTCGCATCATGGTCATAGGCATAGCCCTTGCCATAGCCCATCTCTTTCATCAGACCTGTTGGCGCATTGAGCAAATGTTTGGGCGGCGGCACAGCGCCTGTCTTATGGGCAGAGAGTGCGGCTTGCTTTGCGGCCACATAGGCGGCGTTTGATTTTGGCGCAGTCGCAAGATAAATAACCGCCTGCACCAATGCCAAATCCCCCTCAGGACTGCCAAGGCGCTCAAAAGATTGCCACGCGCTAAGGGTATGGGTCAGCGCTTGCGGGTCTGCCAGCCCGATATCCTCAGAGGCAAAGCGCAACAGACGTCTTGCCACATAGCGCGGATCTTCGCCCGCCGCCATCATACGCGCAAACCAATAAAGCGCGGCATCACAATCAGACGCGCGCAAAGATTTATGAAGCGCCGAAATAAGGTTGAAATGCTCATCCCCTGCTTTGTCATAATTCAGCGCCTTTTTGGTCAGAAAACTGGCCAGCGCCTGTGGTGAAAGCAAGGTATTTTGATCAGGGCGTGAGGCGATTTTCTCAACCATATTCAAAAGATAGCGCCCATCCCCATCTGCCATCTCAACCAGCGCCTCGCGCGCCTCTGGCAATAGGGGCAAGGCCACCTCTAGCACAGCTTCCGCACGCGCCAGAATCTTGCCAAGCGCGTCCTTATCCAACAAGGTGAGCGGCAAAACCTGCACGCGTGATAGCAACGCCGCATTCAAGGCAAAGGACGGGTTTTCAGTCGTCGCCCCAATCAGCCTGACAATGCCCTTTTCAACCGCTGGCAAGAGCGCATCTTGCTGGGCTTTGTTAAAGCGATGTATCTCGTCAATAAAGACAAGGGTGCGCTGATTGGTGGCAAATCGTTCTTCGGCCGCTTGAAAGAGCCGGCGGACATCTGCCACCCCGTCAAGCACGGCGGAGAGCACTTCGAAATGGTCACCTGCCATCGCGCCAATAATATGGGCAAAGGTTGTTTTACCGGTACCGGGCGGCCCCCATAGGATGAGTGAGCCTGTCCTGATGCTGGCTTCATCGAGGGCGAGTAAGGCTTGCTGGCCAAAAAACGCATCCAATGTGCGCGGGCGCAAGCGTTCTGCCAAGGGAACAGCATTCGGGGGCGGTGATGTAAATAATCCCTCATTCATGGCGCCGAGCGTACCAGAAAACAAAAAACCCATCTAGCATATAGATGGGTTTTTTTCATGATTATATCAGATGAATTCTAGAGCAATGTAATGCCGCCCGGGCTGGTATCGATTGTGATATCAAACTGATTTTCCGGAAGGAAATATTGAAGCAATACAGATAAGTCAGATTGCGCCGTATCAGCGATGGCTGCTTGTAAGGCCGCCGCATCTGAGCCTTGGATATTCGCCGCCAAATTCACCGTCAGCATCACCCCATCCTCATCGGTCAGCGTAAAGCCGGTATAATCGGAACCATCCGTCAAGAACGTAACGTTGAGACCTGTCGCATCCGCAAGCTCAGCACGTGCACCCAAACCGCGTTCATTGGCATCCACAAATAACAGCCTGTCGGTCGTATGCTCGTAGGCGTTAATCACATCCGCCCCATCAAATAGGGTGACTTTCTTATTTTCGCTATCGCTTTCAATAAGATAGATCATCGTCTGCGAACCAGTGGCCAGCGTGATAGTGTCAGCACCCTTGCCGCCATCAAGCACATCATCACCTGCCCCGCCAGAAAGCACATCATTCCCCGCACCGCCATTCACCACATCTGTGCCCCCATTGGCATAGATCACATCATCACCGCCAAGCGCATTGACCGTATCATTGCCAGCGCCATTTGGATTGATGACATCGGTCAAATCTGTGCCGTAAATCACATCATCACCAGCTGTGCCAGAGATAATGGATTGCTGAATAGCGATGTTATCACCAAAGATATTCTCTAACTTTGTCAGATCGGCAATCTGGCGAGAGGCCCCATCATCGGTGGCAACGACCTCAAATAATGTGCTAGCTGTGCCATTTACGGTGATGGTAAAGTCACTGGCCTCAAAGCGCGCTGTGTTATCAGGGTCGCTTGCCGTCAGCTTAACCGTAGACAGAAAGTCATTTGGCGCATCATCAAGCTCTAGATAGAGCGCGTTTCGACCTTCAATGCGCGCAAGTATCGGTGCCTCGCTAACATTGGCGACGATGATTTTGACCACATGTATTTGCGTAACGCCCGTATCAACGGTTGCCCGCGCCACCAGCGTGATATCTGGTAGCTCACCATCATCGCCAAGACGCGCCTCATAATCAAAGCCATCGCCCGTATAAGAAATAAGCCCTGAGGTCGCATCAATGGCAAAATCGCTTGGGACAGTGCCGGCGAGCGTCTCAAGGCTATAGCTTATGCCGCCCTCTCCGCTGTAGGTCGCAACGACAGAGCCAAGGCTGATAGCACTTAAGGAGCCATCGCGGTTTTCATCAATCGTAAAGCTATAGGCGGTGGTTGCTGGCAGGGAAAATTCAGGCTTGATAAGCAGGTTCCCACCATGCTGTTGAGGCGCGCTTTGACCATCATACGGCTCAAGGGCGGCCACATAATGACGCACATTCCTGCCATCATAAAGCACCACCCCTTCTGCGCTCAACCGGTCAACCCCAATTGGTCGAGGCGATACCCCTGACGGGATAAAGTACCAAAAAAAGCTATCTTTGATTGTACCAAAGGATAAATATTGAACTGTATCAAACAAATATGCCATCAATTTTATGCCCCTATAAAATAAACCCCCTTAATTTATTAGGCAGTTAATAAACCAGATCAACTGGACAAATTCGTTAATTCACCTGATCTAGATTGAAAGGCCATACCGCATGGGCAGGCTTTGTATGATACGAAAAATAAAAACCCGCCACAAAGGACGGGGTTTTATATAGATTAGATAATAGAGCTAAAGCCTTCGTGAGTATCTACCAGCCCACGCGGTCAATGATCATCTGGGCTTTCATCGCATTTTGTGCCAGCGCCTCAATCGGCAACTCATCTGCCTTGAGAGCCCCAAACCCTGGCAAGCCTGAAGGACCCTTATGGCTATCTGTCACTGAATATTCATAATTGATCGCCGCATAAAGATCTTGTGCTTCGTCTGAGACAAGATATTCAAGCAACGCCTGCGCATTACCAGCGTTCGGCGCATATTTTGCGATACCACCGCCTGTGATATTAATATGCGCGCCTCTATCGCCTTGGTTTGGCAAGACAACATTCAACGCCGCCGCCCATGCTTTTTGTTCTGGCTCCTCATCATTATCAACCATCTTGCCATAATAATAATGGTTCATAATGGCGACATCACATTCACCTGCATAAATCGCCTTGGCCTGCGCTCTGTCATTACCTTGCGGTTTGCGCGCAAGATTAGCAACCAGCCCCTCAGCCCAAGCCTGTGCGGCCTCTTCCCCATGATGCGCGATCAGGCTTGCCAATAAAGCGCGGTTATAAACATGAGAGCCTTTGCGCGTACAAATCCGGCCTTCCCATTCAGGATTTGCCAAATCTTCGATGCGCTTAATCGCCCCTTCTGGCACACGATCTTTGTGGGTGACGATAATGCGTGTCCGCTTTGATAGGCCAAACCATGTGTCATCTGATGCGCGCAAATTAGCCGGAATAGCTTTCATTAACACATCTGATGACGCCGGCTGGAACAGGCCAAGCTCCGCATATTCAGACAGGCGCGCAATATCCACCGTTAGCACCAAATCAGCCGGGCTTGCCGGCCCTTCTGCCGCAAGACGTTGGGCAAGGCCTTGTGAGGCAAAGACCACATTTGTCTCAATGCCTGTCTTGGCCGTAAAAGCTGTCAGAAATGGCGCTAGCAAGACGCGCTGGCGATGCGAATAGATATTTACCTCAGATGCTTGTGCAAGCGGCGCAAGAAGCGAGAATAGGACAGATAAAAGGACAAAGCGCATACGACTACTTTCAATTCGCTATAGATGGGCGTCTTATATCAGGAGAGAGGTGATATTGCAACTCATTCTCAATTGCAAAAGTGAGAAAAAAGGGCCCTTCTATATGGAAGAGCCCTTTCGTAAAGGTAGGATTTACTATGATTTAGGGACCGGCTTTACCGTGCCCTTACACCATATCGACCATTGGGATATGGTCACCAGCAAAATCATCGACAGAGATATCAGACACCCCTTCAAGGAAGGCGAAATTCACCGTTGAATTGCCGACATTTGTGGTTAGTGCCACACCAGACACACCATTCATTGTGGTCTCAACAGCTGTCACAACATTATCTTCGCCCAAATGCGCGCTTGATAATTTGATCATATCAGAGCCTTGCTTGAAATCTTTGATGATATCAGTGGCAATATCTGAGAGATCTTTGACGCGTGATAGATCGAACAAATCATTGCCCTCACCACCAATAAGGACGTTCCCATCATTCTCTGAGATCAAAACGTCATTACCGGCGCCGCCATCAAGCGTATCTTGGCCCTCACCGCCCTTAAGACGGTCATAGCCTGCGCCACCCATCAGAACGTTGTTTTGCGCATCACCGACCAAAATATCGTTATGTGCTGAGCCTTCTAGGTTCTCAATCTCGATAAGTTTATCGCCTTTGGCATCACCGCGCACCGCTGTGCCCTTGCCAAGATTGACGATCACACCAGATGACGAGCCCTCGTAGGATGCGGTATCAGAGCCTTCACCACCAACGATGATATCAGCGCCGGCACCACCTTCGATTGTGTCGTCACCCTTACCACCTGTGATAATGTTCGCACTGCCATCACCAACAAGATGGTCATTATGGTCAGAACCTTTAAGATCTTCAATGCTTGAGAACATATCACCTGTGGCATCACCGCCAGAGGCTTCACCTGTGGCAAGGTTGACTGAAACAGCCGCATCAGAGCTTTCATAAGAGGCTGTATCACGACCACTGCCACCGATAAGCTTATCAGCGCCGCCCAAACCTTCGAGCACGTCATTACCCTTACCACCAACAAGCGTGTTCTCGCCGGCTGTTAGCTGTTTGCCACGCCATGAAACCTCATCAGAGCCGCGCAATTCATCATCAAATTTTGAGCCTTTAATATTCTCAATACCTGATAGGATATCGCCTTCAGCATGACCGCCAGCGCCGTCTTGCTTGCCGCGCCCGCTTGCCCCTTTGGCTTGCAGTGACAGATCAACTTTTACACCTTCATTTGAATAGTGATAATCAACCGTATCAGAGCCAGCACCACCAGAAAGGTCATCGCCGCCAACAGCACCAGATAGGATATCGTCACCCTTGCCACCTGACAGGCTGTTTACTTCACCGCTACCACGCAATTCATCATTGAAGTTTGAACCAACAACATTCTCAACATTGACGACTGTATCGCCAGCTGCCTCACCGCCTCTGGCTTTGCCATTGGTCAGGTTCACATAGACACCCGCATCAGAAGAGGCATAAGAGACTGTATCGCGCCCCTCGCCACCATCAATCATATCAGCGCCACTACCGCCAACAATGAAAGTGTTCTCAACGCCGCCTGTGAGCGTATCATCGCCCTCACCGCCATAAAGCCTGACAACATGACCAGCAATGCCATTCTCAACGGTAATCGTATCATTACCCTCATCACCATAGGCAAAACCGCCTTGGATTGTCAGCGTATCATTACCGCCCTTACCATGAAGTGAATCTGTGCCGCCATTGCCGTGAATAACATCATTGCCTTCAGTGCCACGCATCACATCAGTGTGCTTAGAGCCTTCATATTTCTCGATAGACTCAAACGTATCACCAACCGCATCGCCGATGTTTTTAGAGCTATCTGAAAGGTCAAGCACCACACCGCGCTCACTGTCACCGTAAGAGGCTGTATCTGTGCCCTCGCCGCCAATAATCTTATCAGCGCCAGCGCCGCCCATCAGCGTATCATTACCAGCACCACCAGACAGCGTATCATCGCCGCCCTTGCCGCGCAGGATATCATCACCGCCCAAACCATCTAGCTTGTTGCTCGCGTCAGAGCCTGAGACTTCATCAGCAAATTCTGTGGCTGTTAGATGCTCAACACCGACGATGACATCTTCTGAGCCATCAGCTTTGGTAAATGTTGTGGCTTTCGTGTCAAAAAGGTCACCTTTAATGGCTGAACCATAGTCGCTGTAATCCACATGGTCATTGGCACCCTTGCCGCCATTATAGTAATCATAACCCTCAGAGGCGATAAACTCGTCATCACCGTCTCTGCCATAGAAGCGGTTATGCGCATCATTACCAGTGAATTTATCATCCTTTGATGAGCCAACAGCCCCTTCGATGCTGATCAAAGTGTCACCTTCAGCGTCACCGCCCTTGCCCTTGCCTGCTGCAAGGTCAATTTCAACAGCCTCACTTGAGTCTACATAATAGGCTGTATCTGCGCTAGCACCACCATCCAATGTATCAGCGCCTGCACCACCTGTCAGACCATCACGGTTAGCACCGCCTGTTAGTGTATCATCACCCGCACCACCATAAAGGCTTGCGCTTAATGTTGTGCCTTCTGAGTTGACTGTGATGGTATCATTACCTTCACCACCATAGGCCTCACCAGCTTGCAATTGAATCGTATCATTACCGCCATAGCCATTGATTGTATCACGACCTGTGATGCCATCAATGTGGTTGTCTTCCTCATCACCTTTGATTGAATCAAAGCCCTCAGAGCCGCGATGGAACTGTTCTGTTTCAACGCTGTCATCAAGGCGCGCAATAAAAGCATCGAGGCCTCTTGGCGCATCTGCGCCAAGACCAAAAGAAAACGCGCTGTCTGCATATTCAAAATGCATGTCAAACGTCGCACCAGCCGGTGTCGCAAAGGTCAATGTCAGCGTTGTATGATCAACCGATGACGCCTTTGTATATTCTGTGACAGACGCTTCTGTGAGCGATAGCCCATCGGCAAATTGTACCGCATTATAGATAGAGGAGGCCTGTGCCTCTGCAAATTCATAGGTGCCTGTTGGTGAGAAGTCACTCTCTACGATAAATGTCGCTGAGATAGTGTTCAAATAAGCTGGGCGCGCGACAGATTGTGACGCGGCATTCAGGATAACAGGCATATCGGCAATCGCTTCGCCTAAGTCGTTCAGGGATTGCACAGCCCCTTCTGCCGTAGGTGCCAAACCGCCTGTGACGGCATACCAGCCAGCTTCACCGCCCGCTATATCCGCATCAAGATATTGGATTGTTGTATTTGCGTAAATTTTCATACTTTCATCTTTCCTAAGTTATATAAAAACTGGAAAGCGCAAAGCAGCTTGGCGGGGGAATACAAATCAGCCCCTTAAAACAACCTTACACATAGCCAAAAAGCCACCAGTGTTAGGCAAGATGAAGCAATTAACTTTTTCAAAGAAACAGGAATTTTGTCTATTTTTCAGCTATTTAGTTAAGTTTTCAAAAGTGTATTTACGATAAATTAATGAAATTATCCCTCTGCAAGCAAAGACGACGGAACCTCTTACTTAATTAGAAACTATTTATTAATGAAGAGATTAATAATAGGTAAATGGGTCTTAATGAAAAAAATGACTTTTTAACGCTTTAAGGATGAGGAGGCCTTCACGAGGCAAAAAAAGGGCCCTTGCATTGCAAGAGCCCTTTTATGATTCATATCTGATAGGCGTGCGATTTTAGGCAGCTGATTCCACTGCGTCGCCGGCCATATCGTCAACCTGTACTGGGCCTGAATCCTGGCCGCGTGCGCTCTCGTCGCGGTCAACCAATTCAATCACAGCCATAGGCGCCGCGTCACCATAACGGAAACCAGCTTTCATGACGCGTGCATAGCCGCCCTGACGCTCTTCATAGCGTGGGCCTAGCACTTCAAATAACTTCTTAGTTGTCGCTTCACAGCGTAGCTTTGCGAATGCCTGACGACGCGCATGCAAATCGCCGCGCTTACCAAGTGTGATTAGCTTTTCAACAACCGGGCGCAATTCTTTCGCCTTTGGAAGTGTTGTGATGATCTGCTCATGCTTAATCAAGGCCTGGGCCATGTTGCGGAACAGCATCTGACGGTGTTGTGATGTCCGGTTTAGTTTCCGGCCTGCATAACGATGACGCATTTTACTCTCCTACTGGCCCCTTAGAAAGGCTCATCCAAACGTTTGGCCAGATCTTCGATATTCTCAGGCGGCCAATTTTCTACATCCATGCCAAGCTCAAGATTCATGAACTTTAGCACTTCTTTGATTTCATTAAGAGACTTACGGCCGAAATTCGGTGTACGTAGCATCTCACCTTCTGTCTTCTGTACCAAATCGCCAATGTAAACGATGTTATCGTTCTTTAGGCAATTCGCAGAACGAACTGATAATTCAAGCTCGTCAACTTTGCGGAGCAAGTTGCGGTTGAATGGCAATTCTTCAACTTCATCAGCCGCCGCTTCAAGCTGTGGCTCTTCGAAGTTAATGAATGGCTGCAATTGGTCTTGCATGATACGCGCCGCATAAGCAACCGCATCTTCAGGGGTGATTGACCCGTTTGTCTCAATTGTCAGCAACAATTTGTCATAATCTGTGATTTGACCAACACGCTCATTCTCAACCTTATAGGCCACTTGGCGAATAGGGCTGAAGATAGCATCAACAGGGATAAGACCGATTGGTGTATCTTCTGAACGGTTCTGAGAGGCTGGCACATAGCCCTTGCCTGTCTCAATCGTCAATTCCATTGAAAGGCTTGCGCCCTTATCAAGATGACAGATCACATGATCTGGGTTCATGATTTCAATGCCGGCGCTCTCTGAGATCATACCAGCTGTGACGGCCAATGGGCCTTCTGCTGATAGGCGCACCTTGCGGGCACCTTCTTGGTCCATAGAGACAGACACGCCTTTGATGTTCAAGATAAGGTCTGTGACGTCTTCTCTGACACCTGCGATTGATGAAAACTCATGTACCACGCCTTGGATTTGTACAGCTGTGATAGCGGCACCCTGCAATGATGATAGCAAGATACGACGCAAGCTGTTACCCAAAGTGATACCAAAGCCACGCTCTAGCGGGCTCACAGTTATCACCGCTTGACGCGGGTTATATTCTGATGACTTAACGCTAATCTGATCAGGCTTTTGCAGTTCCTGCCAATTTTTTTCGATCATGGCGTATATCCTTTTAAGCTAAATTTGCACCCAAGAGCTATGATAGCTCTGGATGCGCATTTGCGCTAAGAGGCCGCAAGCGGCATTAGCGCATCCTGTCCCCCCGCTGTTGCCAGCGAATGATTATACCCGGCGGCGCTTGCGCGGGCGGCAACCATTATGTGGGATAGGTGTTACATCTTTGATTGATGTAACGTTAAAGCCAACGGCCTGAAGGGCGCGCAATGCTGATTCGCGACCAGAACCTGGACCACGAACTTCAACATCAAGGCTCTTTACACCATGTTCCGCTGCCTTCTTGCCAGCATCTTCAGCCGCCATTTGCGAGGCAAATGGTGTTGACTTACGAGAGCCTTTAAAGCCTAGCGCACCTGATGAAGACCAGGCAATTGTGTTGCCCTGTACATCAGTAATTGTGACCATAGTGTTGTTAAATGTAGAATTAACGTGTGCAATGCCGTTCGAAATGTTCTTCCGTTCGCGGCGACGTACACGTCCTTGAGCAGGTTGCTTTGCCATGTTCTTACCTCAAATCCCTTAGAACTATTTCTTCTTACCGGCAATGGCCTTTGCAGGACCTTTGCGCGTGCGAGCGTTAGTATGCGTACGCTGACCACGAACTGGCAGGTTACGACGATGGCGCAAGCCACGGTAACAGCCAAGATCAAGATAGCGCTTGATGTTCATGCTTGTTTGACGGCGTAAATCACCTTCAACCAGAACATCTTCATCAATGATATCACGAACCTTTGTAAGCTCGTCTTCAGTCAGGTCGTTTACACGACGATGATCTTCGATACCTGCTTTGCTGCAAATGTTGTTTGCAATATTTGGACCAATACCATGAATGTAGGTAAGAGCGATTTTCACTCTTTTCTTGGTCGGAATGTTTACACCAGCTATACGCGCCACTGGCCTCTCCTTTACTGTTACCGTCCCCAAAAAAGGGGCGTTTTCATAAACTTTATCAATTGCAGAACCCTTAACAAAGCTTGTGCCTTTATAAGAATTTTGCGTTATCTGTCAAGCTTAGCTTGTTAATATCTTCGCGATGTCACCAGACACATCTTCGATGCTCTGCATGCCATCAACCGTCTTTAATAGCCCTTTTGCCTCATAATAAGGAAGCACAGGAGCTGTATTTTCGTGATAAACCTTCAGTCTTTTTGCCAAAACATCAGCATTATCGTCTGAGCGTTCACCGCCTGTTTCACTTGCCCGGTTTTCAATCCGCGCAAATAGTGCTTGTTCATCGACCTTGATCTCAATCACATGAGCCAAAGTAATGTTCTTTTCAGCAAACATCGCATCCAAGGCCTCAGCCTGTGCGACGGTGCGTGGGAATCCATCAAGAATCACGCCTGCTTTGCAATCATCTTGTGACATACGGTCATTAATCATACCGACCATAATATCATCAGAGACCAAATCGCCTCTATCAATAATTTCTTTGGCTTTCATACCAAGCTCAGTGCCTGCCGCAATGGCCGCACGAAGCATGTCGCCTGTGCTTAGCTGAACCATACCGCGTTCTGATACGAGCTTTTCTGCCTGTGTGCCTTTACCAGCACCTGGAGGGCCAAAAAGAATTATGTTCATGTTCTGCGACCTCTGATACGAGATTTCTTAATCAGTGATTCATACTGATGCGCTAACATGTGTGACTGCACTTGGTTGACCGTATCCAAAGACACTGTCACCACAATCAACAGCGATGTGCCACCAAAATAGAACGGCACAGCATATTGCGAGATAAGAATCTCTGGCAAAATACAAACCGCTGAAAGGTAAGCAGCACCAAGAACTGTTAGGCGTGTCAGAATGAAGTCTAGAAAATCAGCTGTAGGCTGACCCGGGCGAATGCCCGCAATATAACCGCCATTGCGGCGCAGGTTTTCAGCTGTATCTTCTGGATTGAACACAATCGCTGTATAGAAGAACGCGAAGAACACAATCAACGCAATGTAAATAGCAAGATAAAGCGGCTGACCACGGCCCAAAAGCGCGTTCAATGTCACAAGCCAACCGGCACCACCATCCTGACCACCTGTCAAATTGATGATAGAGACAGGCATCAACAACAATGATGAGGCAAAGATTGGGGGAATAACACCCGGCACGTTAATCTTCAAAGGAAGGTGCTGGGCTTCGCCGCCAAAGACTTTGTTACCATGTTGGCGCTTTGGATATTGCACCATAATCTTACGCACTGAGCGTTCGATAAAGACGATAAAGCCGATAACCGCAATCGCCATCATAAATAGGGCAATGATGAAGATAGCTGAAAGAGCACCTGTACGGCCAAGCTCTAACGTGCCTGCCAATGCCAAAGGCAATTGCGCAACAATACCGGCAAAGATGATAAGCGAGATACCGTTACCGATACCACGGCTCGTGATTTGCTCACCAAGCCACATCAAGAATAATGTACCACCAACCAATGTGATGACAGTCGTCATACGGAACATCAGGCCGGGGTCTTGGACAACGCCTTGGGCTGATTCAAGACCAACGGCAATGCCATAGCCCTGAACGGTTGCCAAAAGAACCGTCAAATAACGTGTATATTGATTAATCTGCTTACGACCAGCATCCCCGTCTTTTTTCAACTGCTCTAATGTCGGCACAATGGCTGTCATTAGCTGCATGATGATAGAGGCTGTAATGTAAGGCATAATGTTCAAGGCAAAGATGGTCATACGGCTCAACGCGCCGCCTGAGAACATGTCAAACATGCCCAAAATACCTGAAGATTGCTGGCTAAAAATGCCCTCAAGTGCGACAGGATCAATGCCCGGAATAGGAATAAAGGTACCCAAACGATAAACAATCAACGCGCCTAACGTAAATAGTAAGCGCTTTCTTAGCTCACCGGCTTTTGATAAAGCGCCGAGGCCAAAACCAGAATTTGCTTGATTGCTGACTGCCATCTATTTGGGTCCCTTATAAAATCTTATTCAGCTGCAGCTGGGCTAGCAACTGTGACAGAACCGCCTGCTTTTTCAACAAGCGCGGCAGCTGACTTAGAGGCACCAGCAACATGAAGGTTGACGCTTGCCTTAAGCTCGCCCTTTGCCAAAAGACGCACACCGTCTTTTGCCTTGCTGATAACGCCGGCCGCAACCAATGCTGTTGCATCGATAGGCTGTTTTGCATCCAATTTGCCAGCATCAACCGCTGACTGGATACGGCCCACATTTACCTCAACATACTTCTTGCGGAAGATGTTGTTAAAGCCACGCTTTGGTAGACGTCTGTGGATAGGCATCTGACCGCCCTCAAAGCCCTTAATAGACACGCCTGAACGTGCTTTCTGACCTTTGTGACCGCTACCAGATGTCTTGCCTCTGCCTGAGCCGATACCGCGACCAACGCGCTTTGCGTTTTTGGTTGCGCCATCATTATCTCTGATTTCATTCAGTTTCATTTTATTGCTCCTGATATCTTACTTGCGTGATATCTGAAATTAGCTAGCGTTTTCGACACGAACAAGGTGAGATACCTTGGCGATCATGCCGCGAATTGATGGTGTATCTTCTAGCTCTCTTGTGCGACCAATCTTGTTAAGACCAAGACCGATAAGTGTCTGACGCTGAGAGCTTTCACGACCAATTGCGCTACGTGTTTGTGTTACAATAACTGTTTTCTTCGCCATGTCTCACTACTCCCCTTAAGAGGCGTCCGCAGCATCGCTGCGCTTGCCAAGAACTTCGTTAACACGCTTGCCACGCTTTGCGGCCACTGCACGTGGTGCCTGCATCAATGTCAAAGCTGAGAAAGTCGCTTTAATCATATTATGCGGGTTTGATGTGCCAATTGACTTAGAGACAACATCCTGCACGCCTAGTGCTTCGAAAACGGCACGCATTGGACCACCTGCGATGATACCTGTACCAGCTGGCGCTGTACGAAGGATAACATGGCCTGCGCCATAAAAGCCTTTTGTATCATGATGCAATGTGCGGCCATCACGCAATGGTACACGTACCATGTTGCGCTTTGCGTTATCTGTTGCTTTGCGAATAGCTTCAGGCACCTCTTTGGCTTTGCCTGTACCGAAACCAACGCGGCCTTTACCGTCACCCACAATCATCAAAGCAGCAAAACCGAAACGGCGACCACCTTTAACAACCTTAGCAACACGGTTAATGCCAACTAGCTTTTCGAGCAATTCAGGCTCATCGCCCTTATTGTGCTGATCTCTTTTATCGTTATTACGAGCCATGATTGACACCCCTTAAAATTCTAGACCAGCGTCTCTAGCAGCTTCTGCTAGCGCTTTGACACGGCCATGATAGATGAAGCCACCACGGTCGAAAACGACCTGCTTCACGCCACCTTTGATTGCTGCTTCAGCAACTGTGCGGCCAATTTGTGTAGCCGCATCGATGTTGTTACCTGACTTACCACCTTTTTTGAAGGCTTCGTCCAGAGTTGAAGCACTCGCCAAAGTGCGACCAGTTGAATCGTCGATCACCTGTGCGTAAATATTCGCTGATGATCTATGAACAGACAGACGTGGGCGGCCATTGGCAACTTTTCTCAAAGTTGTGCGGGCGCGCTGACGACGACGTTCGAAATTTGACATTCTTGTTTTCATAACGCTCGTCCCTTATTTCTTCTTGCCTTCTTTGCGGACGATATATTCGTCTGCATATTTAACACCCTTGCCTTTGAAAGGCTCTGGTGGACGCTTGCCTCTGACTTCGGCGGCGAACTGACCTAGCAGTTGCTTATCGAAACCAGTGATTTCCATCTTTGTGTTGCCATCCATTGTGACAGTCAGGCCAGCTGGCACTTCCATCTCAACAGGGTGGCTAAAACCAAGATTCAACTGCAATTTGTTACCTGCCATTGCGGCACGATAACCAACGCCGTTGATTTCAAGCTTGCGGCTGAAACCTTCAGAGACGCCTTTGACCATATTGTTCAGATTAGAGCGAGTTGTGCCCCAGATTGAACGGCCAAACACATTCTTTTTGCCTGCCAAGACTTTGATTTCTGTATCAGTCAACTCAACAGTTACGTCAGAAGAAACGGTTGTGCTCAACTCGCCCTTGCTGCCTTTAACTGTGATATCGCTACCATTTTGTGAAACAGTAACACCTGATGGGATAGCAATGATTGCATTACCTACGCGTGACATATCTCAAATCCCCCTTAGAATACCATGCACAGCACTTCGCCGCCGACATTAGCATCACGTGCTTCATTGTCAGACAACACGCCGCGCGGTGTCGATAGGATTGAGATACCAAGGCCGTTATATACGCGCTTCAATTCTTTAATACCAGAATAGACGCGGCGACCAGGGCGAGATACACGCTGAATCTGTGAGATTACAGGGGCACCTTCATGATATTTCAGTTCAATCTTAAGCTCAGAGATACCTGTGCTGATTTCCACTGAAGAATAGTCACGAATATAGCCTTCGCGCTTTAGAACTTCCAAAACGTTTGAGCGTAGACGAGATGCAGGGCTAGAGACGACAGATTTACCTGCGCTCTGGCCGTTGCGGATACGGGTGAGCATATCACCGAGAGGATCACTCATAGACATAAATAGGGCCTCCCTTTCTTACCAGCTAGACTTCGTGATGCCAGGGATCTGACCAAGTGAGGCCAAATCGCGCAGGGCGATACGAGACATTTTCATTTTGCGATAGTAACCACGTGGACGGCCTGTGACCTCACAACGGTTACGAATACGGGTGCGTGAGCTATCACGTGGTTCTTCATTTAGCTTCAACTGTGCAGCAAAACGCTCTTCTAGAGGCTTTGACTTATCACGGATGATAGCACGAAGAGCTTCACGACGAGCTCCTTTTGCTTCGACTGTGCGAATGCGACGCTTATTCTTTTCAACAGCGCTTACTTTAGCCATGGTATGTTCCTTTTTATTCCGATGGTTAGGCGCTAATGAACGGGAACTGAAGTGCACGAAGCAATTCGCGTCCCTCATCATCGCTCTTAGCCGATGTTACGACAATGATGTCCATGCCACGCATCTCATCGACTGAATCATAATCAATCTCTGGGAATACGATCTGCTCTTTCAGACCCATTGAGTAGTTACCGTTACCATCAAAGCTCTTGCCATTCAGGCCGCGGAAGTCACGAACACGTGGCAATGCCACATTGACCAGACGATCAAGGAATTCGTACATACGCTCGCCGCGCAAAGTTACTTTACAACCGATAGGCATGCCCTCACGCAATTTGAAAGACGCATTCGCTTTCTTTGCACGAGTTACAACAGGCTTTTGGCCTGAAATTGCTGCCATTTCAGCGACTGCTGCTTCAATCTTCTTAGAGTCGCGAACCGCTGACCCTACACCCATGTTCAAGACAACTTTTTGAACACGTGGAGCTTCTAGAACATTCCCGTAATTGAATTGTTCCATCAGAGCCGGGCGAACAGCCGTCAGATATTGTTCTTCAAGACGCGTTTTCATCTCAGCCTTCCTGCTTATTAACCAATGACCTTGCCAGATGCTTTTGCTACACGTTGCTTCTGACCGTCTTTAGAGACGATAGAAACACGTGTCGCAGCACCTGAATCAGGGTCGATGTGAGCGACATTAGAAATGGCAATAGGTGCTTCAAACGCCTCGATGCCACCAGCATTAGTCTGGCTTGGACGAGTATGGCGCTTTACCACATTGATGCCTTGGACACGTACGCGTGCATCTGCACGAAGTACTTCCAAAACTTCACCTTTTTTACCGCGGTCACGACCAGTTGTCACAACTACCTGGTCACCCTTTTTAATTTTAAACTGGGCCATTATAACACCTCCGGTGCCAGTGAGATAATCTTCATGAAGTTGCGCGAGCGCAATTCACGTGTCACTGGGCCAAAAATACGTGTGCCGATTGGTTCGTTCTGCTTGTTAAGCAAAACAGCGGCATTTTTATCAAAGCGAATAACTGAACCGTCTGGACGACGAATTTCAGAGGCTGTGCGCACGATAACCGCGCGATATACATCACCCTTTTTCACTTTACCACGTGGGATTGCCTCTTTAACAGAGACAACGATCACATCGCCTACACCGGCGATCATGCGACCGGAGCCACCTAGAACCTTGATACACTGGACCCGGCGTGCGCCTGAGTTATCAGCTACTTCAAGGTTTGACTGCATTTGAATCATGACGTGTCCCCTATCCCTTACTTAGAGTCTTCATAGACCACTTCAAAGGTCTTT
This sequence comes from Alphaproteobacteria bacterium UBA685, assembly GCA_002299005.1. Classification (GTDB taxonomy): domain Bacteria; phylum Pseudomonadota; class Alphaproteobacteria; order Puniceispirillales; family Puniceispirillaceae; genus UBA685. Next base: position 17,535 of record DBMZ01000051.1, read on the forward strand.
GTTTTTGACACTGGCACACATTCGCGGATGCGAACGCTGTCACCTGTCTTGAACTTATTTTGAGCATCATGAGCCGCAAATTTCTTGCTCTTCGTGATGAACTTCTTGTAAACGGGATGCATAATGCGGCGTTCGACACGAACCACCACAGTTTGTTCAGCTTTATCGCTTACAACTGTTCCCTGCATAATACGCTTTGGCATCGTTTATATCCTTCAACCACTTATGCGTCAGCTGATGCTAACTTTTGACCAAGCACGGTTTTAATACGTGCAATTTCGCGACGAATTGTGCGCATGCGAGCTGTGTTTTGCAGCTCACCAGAAGCTCTTTGAAAACGCAGATTAAACTGCTCTTTTTTCAAATCGACAATCTGTGTCTTTAGCTCATCAACTGTATTAGCGCGAAGATTTTCAGCTTGTTTAGACATTATTCAATCTCCCCTTTAGTCAACATCGCCAAGACGGCGGACAATTTTTGTATCGATTGGCAGCTTTGCAGAAGCCAACTTTAGCGCTTCTGACGCCAATTCCCATGATACACCATCAATCTCAAACATAATGCGACCAGGTGCGACACGTGCTACCCAAAATTCTGGGTTACCTTTACCCTTACCCATACGAACTTCGGCAGGCTTAGATGATACAGGCACATCAGGAAAGACGCGGATCCAGACGCGGCCAGCACGACGCAAGTGACGTGTAATCGCACGTCTTGCAGCTTCGATTTGACGCGCTGTAATACGCTCTGGTGACATGGCTTTCAAGCCGTATGCGCCAAAGTTCAGCTGTGTGCCGCCCTTGGCATTGCCGTGAATACGCCCTTTATGAGCTTTACGGAACTTAGTACGTTTTGGTGACAACATTGTCTTGTCTCCTTCTTAGCGATCAGCGCCTGAACGAGGACCTGATTGACCAGGGTTTTCATTCAGTCGCTTATCTTGTGCCATTGGGTCATGGGCCATCACTTCACCTTTGAAGATCCAAACCTTGATACCGATAGCACCGTAAGTTGTTTGTGCAGTTGATTCTGCGTAATCCACCTCAGCACGAAGTGTGTGTAGTGGCACGCGGCCTTCACGATACCATTCTGTACGTGCAATCTCAGCACCGCCAAGACGACCTGCACAGTTGATACGAACACCCTCTGCCCCAAGACGCATCGCTGATTGAACAGCGCGCTTCATGGCACGGCGGAAACCAACACGACGCTCAAGCTGCTGTGCGATATTCTCGCCCACTAGCTTTGCATCAACCTCTGGCTTGCGAATTTCAACAATGTTCAAGCTCACTTCTGTGCCAACACGCTTTGTTAGCTCGGCACGTAGCTTTTCAATGTCCTGACCCTTCTTACCAATGATAAGACCAGGGCGACCAGCATAGATTGTGATACGTGCACGGCCCGCAGGACGCTCAATCACAACACGGCTGATACCAGCAGGCTTCAACAAATCCATCAAGTATGTACGCAACTCAATGTCTTTATGCAAAAGCGTGCCGTAATTCTTGCCGGCGTACCAACGAGAATCCCAGGTGCGGTTAATACCGACGCGCAGGCCGATTGGCTTTACTTTATTACCCATTAGGCCTGCTCCCCTTTTTCGCTCAGGATGATTGTAAGGTGTGAGAATGGCTTCAAAATCTTTGCGCCTCTCCCTCTTGCACGAGCGCGGAAACGCTTCATCACAAGGCCCTTACCAACATAGGCTTCTTTAACATATAGACGATCAACATCCAATGAATGGTTGTTCTCTGCATTCGCAATCGCTGATTCAAGCGTCTTTTGTACATCATTAGAGATGCGACGACGCGAGAATTGAAGCGCTGCGACTGCCTTAGAGGCATCCATACCGCGGATCATTGTTGCAACCAAGTTCAGCTTTTGTGGGCTGACACGCAAGTTACGAAGTACCGCTTTGGCTTCATTATCAGCCAGTGCGCGTGGCTTTGCACTTTTACCCATCACTCACTCCTAACGCTTTGATTTCTTGTCAGCGGCGTGACCATAGTAAGTACGAGTAGGTGAAAACTCACCAAACTTGTGACCAACCATGTCTTCACTTACGTTGACAGGAATAAATTTTTGACCGTTATAGACCCCAAAAGTCAGACCTACAAACTGTGGAAGAATTGTCGAACGACGTGACCAAATTTTAATCACATCATTACGGCCAGAGGCAGATGCCTTCTCAGCTTTCTTCAAAAGATACCCATCAACAAATGGGCCTTTCCAAACAGAACGTGCCATTATGCTATCGCCCCTTCACTTAAGACTTGCGACGACGGACAATCAAACGATCCGTCTTCTTGTTATTACGTGTACGCTTGCCCTTGGTTGGCTTACCCCAAGGTGTCACTGGATGGCGACCACCTGAAGTCTTACCCTCACCACCACCATGTGGGTGATCGACAGGGTTCATGACAACACCACGAACATGTGGACGCTTGCCAAGCCAACGGTTACGACCCGCTTTACCAATTTTGATGTTTTGCTGGTCTGGGTTAGATACCGCACCAATTGATGCCATACACTCAGAGCGAACAAGACGAACTTCACCAGAAGCCAAGCGCAAGATAGCATGACCACGGTCACGACCAACAAGCTGTACATATGTGCCAGCTGAGCGCGCCATCTGACCACCCTTACCAGGCTTCATTTCAACGTTATGCACCAATGTGCCAACAGGAATGTTTGCCAATGGCAATGCGTTACCAGGCTTAATGTCTGAACCAACGCCAGCTTCAACCTTGTCACCAACGGCCAAACGCTGTGGTGCTAGGATGTATGACTGCTCACCATCTGGATAGGTGATAAGCGCGATGAAAGCTGTGCGGTTTGGATCATATTCTAGACGCTCAACAGTGGCCATGCCGCCTTTTGTGCGCTTGAAGTCAATCATACGGTAGCGACGCTTATGACCGCCACCTTTTTGCCACGCTGTAACGTGACCTGAATTGTTACGACCACCTGTCTTTGTAAGACCTTCAGTCAACTTCTTGACAGGGCCACCCTTGTACAGAGCAGACTTGTCAACAAGAACAAGATTACGTTGACCAGGAGTATTAGGTTTGAACTGTTTTAATGCCATGGTCTTAAGCCCCCATGATATCGATTGTTTGGCCTTCAGCCAAAGTCACAATCGCTTTTTTCATATCAGATCTGCGACCAGCACGACCACGGAACATCTTGGTCTTACCCTTGGCAACCAATGTGTTAACGGCTGTGACTTTCACATCGAACAACATTTCAACAGCAGCCTTAATCTCAGGCTTTGTTGCTGTATTTGCGACAACGAAAGAAACCTGACCATGCTCAGATGCCATTGTGGCCTTTTCAGTGATTAGCGGGCGTACGATTGTATCATAAGCCTGTGCTTTGCTGATCACTGTTTCAACCTTTTTGCGCGGACGAATGCTCATTTCAAACGCTCCTCAAGGTATGCCACGGCGTCTTTAGATAGAACCAAAGTATCGCGGCGAATTACGTCATAGACATTAATGCCCTGCTGTGGAAGCACATCAATATGCTTGATGTTTGCAGCAGCACGACCAAAATTCTCATCAACAGCTTCGCCGGCAATGATAAGGGCGTTTGTGGCACCCAATGCGCTTAGCTGTGACTTCAATGAAGCTGTCTTACCATCTGCCTTTAGCTCATCAAGAATGATGACCTTACCAGCAGCTTGCTTAGCTGACAGAGCTGAACGAAGACCCAATGCACGGATTTTCTTGTTCAATGAGTGCGCGTGTGAGCGAACCTGCGGGCCGTGAACAACGCCACCACCACGGAACTGAACAACTGATGCAGCACCGTGACGTGCACGACCTGTGCCCTTCTGGTTGTACATCTTCGCTGTTGTGCGAGAAATCTCAGAGCGACCCTTCACCTTGTGCGAACCCGCACGGCGCTTGGCCAACTGCCACTTTACTACGCGGGCCATGATATCAGCGCGTGGCTCAATCGCGAAGATTGAGTCAGACACATCCATGCTGCCTGCTTTTTTATTATCAAGTGCGACGATATTAATTTTCATCAGACGCTCCTTCATCACCGGCAGTTTCCACTGCTTCATTTACATCAGCTGCTTCTTCAACAACTGCGGCAGCATCTGCTGCGCCCATAAGACCTGCTGGATATGGTGCTTCATCAGGACGAGCCTTTTTGAACGCGTCTGAGATATAAACCCAGCCATTCTTTGAGCCCGGTACAGCACCTTCAATCAAGATAACGCCTTGGTTATCATCTACAGCTACCACTGAAAGATTTTGCGCTGTAACACGTGAGGCGCCCATGTGACCGGCCATCTTCTTACCTTTGAAGACTTTGCCCGGGTCCTGACACTGGCCTGTTGAGCCGTGTGAGCGGTGTGATACTGACACACCGTGTGAGGCACGAAGACCACCAAAATTGTGACGCTTCATCGCACCAGCAAAACCCTTACCCTGGGTCGTGCCTACGACGTCAACTTTTTGACCATTTACAAAATGTGACGGCGCAAAAGTTGAGCCAACCTCAACCATCGCATCTTCAGAGATGCGGAATTCAGCCATCTTCATCTTTGGTAGGACAGATGCCTTTGCAAAATGACCACGCATCGCTTTTGATACGTTCTTTGCTTTGGCAGAACCGGCACCAAGCTGAAGCGCTGTATAGCCGTTCTTTTCCCCTGTCATCTGCGCAACAACCTGCACATCATCCATTTTCAAAACCGTAACTGGAACATGACGGCCGGCATCATTAAAGATGCGTGTCATTCCAAGCTTACGGGCAATTACGCCACTACGCATAACCAATTCCCCTTAAAGCTTAATTTCGACGTCAACGCCAGCTGCAAGATCAAGCTTCATAAGAGCATCTACAGTCTGTGGAGTTGGATCGATAATATCTAATAGACGCTTGTGAGTTCTCATTTCGAACTGCTCACGGCTCTTTTTATCAATGTGCGGCGAACGCAGCACAGTATATTTGCGCAAATTCGTCGGAAGTGGGATTGGGCCACGGACTTCAGCGCCGGTGCGCTTTGCAGTGCTCACAATCTCATTCGTAGATTGATCTAGAATACGATGATCAAATGCTTTTAACCGAATACGAATATTCTGGCTTTCCATGGCGATATTCCCTTTTCAAACAGCGGTAAAGAGAGGCCGCCATGGCCTCTCTTAGCATTGTTATATACTTACTTAATGATAGATGCAA
>DBMZ01000180.1:0-2021 GCA_002299005.1 Alphaproteobacteria bacterium UBA685
ACAACACCTGTTAGACCAGACTCAATCTCCACGGCTGTTGGTTCAGCAAAGGATTTAAATCCGGTCATTTTAAGGTGGCGGAAAATCATAGGCGACTAGCTTTGGGTCATTTAAATGCCAAAAGCACTTAACTCTTTAACGAAATCATCATAATTGCGGCCACCGCTTAGGACTTTTTCATTATTGATCACAAAGCTAGGTGTTGAGCTAACATTCCAATCATCAACCGCATCTTGGCGCATTTGCACAATCGCTTCAAGCACAGGACGGTTGCGCAGGACGGCATTGAATTTCTCTTCTGAAATGCCAGCTTGGCGGCCGTAATTTGTCAATTCCTGCAGGGGATCTGCGGCACGCACCCAATTTGACTGTTCTTTTAACAGCAATTCAGCCATCGCGAAAAAGCCCTTATTTGGCAATAGGCGGCATAGCACATGCGCGCGCAATGCAAGCCCATCTAGCGGGAAGGGATGTAGCTCAAATTGTAGCCTGCCTGTCTCGATAAGGTCTTTTTTGATCTGTGGCCATGTCTCGCGGTGGAACGCGCCACAATGTGAGCAGGTCATTGAGTAAAATTCTATCACCTTTACAGGGGCATCATCACTGCCAAGACGGCGCGGGGCGGTAATCGCCTCAATGCTAAACTCTTCTGCCTTTGCGATGCTTGATATCAGCGAAGGGGCAAGAGCCGCGGCGGCTGTTGATGTTTGCAAGAAATGACGTCTGGTGCGTGAAGACTTATTCGAAAATGACATGTTCAATGGCTCTAAATGATAGTTACGGTCAAAGCGGATTTTGCGACAAGGGCTGTCGTTTTGATTTTCAGTCTGTCAGTTTAATATGTGAAATGCGGCATAATCAAGTCAGAACGCAAAATTGAGGCGCACCTGCCCCGCTATTTTTTGGATTTAGCGTTAATTGTGGCCCCAAGCCTGTCGAGCGCCTCTTGTAATGAGGCGGCTTTGGGCTGTGATTCTGTGGTGTCTGATTCTGTTGTGGCCTTGCCAGCTTTGCTTGCGTCAAGCGGCAAGTCTTGGCGGACGCGTAATTGGCTGGCAAGTTGGAAGCCGACAAAGCTGTTTACACGATTTAAGATATCCTCAGATGAGGCAATTGCCTCAGGTCCTCTGCCGGAATGGATGGATAGGGTTAAGATGCCGTCCTTGTCTTGGGCGCTGGCAGGGTGAATGTCTGCCGGCTTAGCCCATGCGGCATAAGGGCCCGCAATTTGCGGCCAATGCGCAATAAGCTGGCTTAGATAGGCGCTTTTTTTAACCAAAGCAGGCGCGATAAGCCGCTCTGTTAGACCGCCAAGGCGTGTCAGCTTTTTTTTGCGTTTTGCCTCATCAGGGGCTTTTCGGTCATAAGACATGCCCCATCTTAACGATTGTGATTTCAGAAAACAAAATGAATCCGTATGGTGGCGATAGGATTGAAGATATCTTTTGAAGGTGAGATGTGATGGTCAAGGCTCAGATGCGCTATGAAGAAGGCCAAGCGGCACTTGCCGGGCTTGTGCTAGGGGCGCCTGTGCTGACCGCTGAGGCGTTCGCGGCCCCCTTATTGGCGTGGTATGAGGCGCATGGCCGGACATTGCCTTGGCGCAAGAAATGGCCAGAATTAGCGCCTGCCTATGATGTGTTTTTGTCAGAATTGATGCTGCAACAAACCGTGGTTGCGACGGTGATTCCCTATTTTGAGCGCTTTAAGTCACTTTGGCCAAGCATCGAAGATTTAGCCAATTCATCTGAAGAGGATTTGTTGAAGGAATGGGCAGGGCTTGGCTATTATGCGCGGGCCCGGAATTTGCGCAAAGCGGCGATTGCGCTTGTCCAAGATCATAAGGGGCAATTTCCAAAAGACGAGGCGGCCTTGCTGAAATTGCCAGGCATTGGCCCTTATACCGCCGCCGCTATTCAGGCATTTGCGTATGATAGGCCGGCGATTGTGCTTGATGGGAATGTCGAGCGTGTGCTGGCGCGTTATGCGGGGCTGATGACGCCTTTGCCAGCGCTAAAGAG
>DBMZ01000180.1:2268-2660 GCA_002299005.1 Alphaproteobacteria bacterium UBA685
AGCGAGGCGCAATATTTGCCCGTAAAGCCCAAAAAGACGCCTAAGCGAAAACGCCAAGGAATTGTGTTTGTTGCTCATTATGGTGAGAAGGCTGTGATGGTGCGGCGACCTGAAAAAGGCCTGTTAGGCGGCATGATGGGCTTTCCGACCATCGGCTGGGCCACTGGTAAGGCAGGTGCAAAAGAGGCGGCGGATAAGGTAGCTGAGAAGGTAGCTGATAACGTGGGTGGGCACGGGGTTGAGGACGCGCCATTTGCCGCAGATTGGCGGCCCCTTAACCGAGGGGTAAAGCATGTCTTCACGCATTTAGAGCTAACACTGACAATCTATCATGCCGTTCTGGATAGCCCAAAAATTGATGCGCCTTATCAACTTTCGGTGCCCTTATAATC
>DBMZ01000009.1:0-432 GCA_002299005.1 Alphaproteobacteria bacterium UBA685
GGCACCACTATAACAATAAGAGGCGTTAAATAAAGGCAGAAACAACACCGGCGATAATGATATAGCGGCTGGTTTTGGCAATGCTGACAATCACCAAGAAGGTTATGAGCGGCACACGCAAAAGACCTGCGGCAACGGTGAGCGGGTCGCCGATGACCGGCACCCAGCTGAGAAGCAGGCTCCATTTGCCATATCTCTGAAACCAGCTAGTGGCGGCGGCTAGTTGCTTGGCTGAGACAGGGAACCATCGTTTAGTTTGAAGATGGATAAGCGCACCGCCTAAATACCAATTCACAAGCGCGCCAAGGATATTGCCAAGGCTGGCAACGGCAATCAGGGCGATGATATGGCTTGGCATTTGGTCAATCAGCAAAGCTAGCCCAACCTCTGAGCCTGCAGGCACAATCGTGGCCGCAAGGAATGCTGAGAAAA
>DBMZ01000009.1:548-4770 GCA_002299005.1 Alphaproteobacteria bacterium UBA685
AATGTGATTGTCATGACGCGCCCCTTTTATAGATGGCCTGATGATTGCTAGCTTTTGGTGATGCTCTTTTTCGGGTCAAAGAACGGGGTCTCACAAATCTCGCCTGCAAAGATGCCGTCTTTTGTCTCAACATCTAATTTGGTGCCACTGTCACTATGGCCTATCTCAACCATAGCAAGGGCGATATTTTTCTTTAGGCGCGGCGAGTATACAGCCGATGTAACCTTGCCAATCACACGCCCTTCATGGTGCAAAGGCCAGAAGGTTGTGTTTGGGCCCGTTAAAGGCGCACAGTCAATCACAAGGCCAATTTGCCGGCGTGTAATGCCTGTCTCTTTGACCTTCTGAAGCGCCTTTTTGCCAATGAAATTATGCTCTACATCCAAATTACAAAGGCGATCCATTCCCAATTCAAACGGGTTTGTGTTGATATCCATATCGGCATGATAGGACAGCATCGCCCCTTCAATGCGTCTGATAGATGAGGTATGGCCCGGCTTCAGGCCAAAAGGTGCGCCAGCTTCCATGATGGCCTCCCACAGCTCTGTGCCTCTTGTGCCATCTTGCAGATAAATCTCATAGCCAAGCTCAGATGACCAGCCTGTGCGTGAGACCACAAGTTCCATGCCATTTAGTGTCAGGTGGCGTAACCAGTAATATTTGAGATCCGCTATCTCTTCGCCAAATAAGACCTTCATGATCTCACCAGATTGCGGGCCTTGTAATTGAAGCGGTGAGGCATCAGGCTCATGGATTGAGACATCTAAACCAGAATGCACAGCAACCCCTTGCGCCCATAAAAGCACATCACTATCGGCCAATGAAATCCAATATTTGCTCTCTTCCAAGCGCAATAGAATAGGGTCATTAATCACCCCGCCCTTATCGTTTGTGATAAGCACATATTTACATTGCCCAACCGCCATCTTGCTGAGATCGCGCGGTGTTAATAGCTGCACAAATTCAGACGCATCAGGGCCAGATATCTCGACCTGTCGCTCTACTGCGACATCACATAAGATGGCCTCATTGACCAAATTCCAGAAATTTTGTTCAGGATCGCCGAAATCACGCGGAATATACATATGATTATAAACAGAGAAATCGCGTGCGCCCCATTTCACTGTGGCGTCAAAATAGGGGGATTTGCGAATTTGTGTGCCAAAACCAAAATCATCTTTTTGTGTCATCAAAGCGCTCCTTTTACGGCCTATGTGAGAGACATAGCACGCAGTGTGCCTGTTTCAATTGACCACTGCTAAGAGAGAACGCTAAGCCATATCAGCATGGCGGGAAGAGACAAAAACGTCTGAAAAGAGATTATTTCCGCCATTAAATCGGCATTGCCGTCCAATTCACGTGCCAGCGCATAGGCCGAGACGGCGGTCGGCATGACGCCGAAAATAGCGATGATCGAAAGGCTCATCCCCTCTATGCCAAAGCCAATTGCCGTGCCAACAAGCAAGGCAGGAAAGATGATGATTTTTGCCAAAATGCCAAGGCCTAGCGGGACAAATGAGCCTTTGATGCGCGAGGTAAGCTGGACGCCTGCGCCAACCGCTAGCAATAGAGCAGGCAAAGCGCCGCGCCCCAATAGCTCAGCTGTTTCAAGGATAAAGTCTGGTGTGTCAAACGGTGCATATTTGGCGACTAGCCCCGCGATAATGGCGATGATTAGCGGGTTACGCACGATTTCCTTGGCCAAAAAGGGCGCCATATTCGTCTTTTGATCGCGCTTATTGAGATAGATCAAAACGCATACTGACATCACATTTGACGGCGGCACTAATATCGCAAGACACAAGGTGCCTATTTCAACACCCGCCTCACCATAGAGGCCTGCGATAATCGCCAAAGCCATAAAGCCATTATGGCGAAAGGCGCCTTGCAAGACAGATGACAAATCAGCATTGCTTAATTTAACGCGCCTGCCAATGAGCCAAAAAATGATCAAAACGCCAAATAGCCCTACCAGCATCGTGCTGATAATGGCCTCTATCTCCATACCGGTAAAATCAGATTGCGAGATGGTTTTGAACAACAGGGCCGGGAACAAAACCCAATAGCTGAGCTTTGATATGCCTTGCCAGAAGGTGGCTTCTTTGAGGATGGTGCGCGATAATAGCTGCCCCAAAAAAAGCACGATGACGACCGAAAAAAGAACCGGAAGAGCTGTCAGCAAGATGACATCACCTTTGTTGAAAATTGGCGGTAAGAAAAGAGACTGAGCGTAGCATAACCCTGTTTCTATCATAAAGCCATGCCAGTTATTAACCGCGATTGAGAGCGATGTTTGGCAAAATCTAGTTGTGTCACAAAGTAACCTGTTGTCATAGTGGGAAGTCTGATACCACGCAATCTTGCAAAAAAGGGGCATAAAATGGCGCGCGAACATGATGATAGCATGATGAATAATCTTTATTGGTGGGGGGTGCCGACCTTGTTTCGCTGTCCGCATATTGGGGTGACAGATGAGGCGATGGGCGAGGCTGATATCGCGCTTGTTGGGGTGCCGCATTCAACAGGCAATGGCACCACAGAGCGTGACCAGCATCTAGGCCCTAGAGCTGTGCGCAATATATCAGCCGTGCAAAGGCGCGTTCATAGCGAGTTTGAATTTGACCCTTGGTCAGCGAAATCAATCATTGATGTCGGCGATGTGCCCTTTCCAAGAGCCAATGATAATGAGGATTGTATCGCACAGATTACCAGCTTTTATGAACGGCTTGATGAGGCAGGCGTGCGCCCTGTCTCAATCGGCGGCGACCATTCCATCACAGGCGGGATTATCCAAGCGCTTGGCTGTGGTAAATTAACGGATGGCGAGCCAGTGTGCTTTTTGCATTTAGACGCGCATACAGATGTTTTCACCAAAGTTGACCATTTCCTAGGGGCCAAGAAATCAGCCGCTCACTGGGGGGCTTATTTGGCAGATCAGGGCAAGGTTGACCCGACCCATTCGATGCAAATTGGCCTGCGTGGTCACCCGCGCACGCAAGATTGGCTCCAGCCATCTTATGATTATGGCTATAATGTTGTGACCATGGCCGAATATCGCAAAAGAGGGGCGGCAGATGTGATTAAGCAAATCAAGCAGGTGCTTGAGGGGCGACCCGTTTATATCACCTTTGATCTTGATTGCCTTGACCCGACAATTGCCCCAGCGGTGGCGAATGTGGAAGCTGGCGTGTGCGGCTTTTCAATCGATGAAGCGCGCGAATTGCTACATGCGGTGCGGGGGATGAATATTATTGGCGGTGATGTGGTGTGCTTGATGCCGACCAAGGATAATCCGAATAATATTACCTCAATGGTCGCAGGCGCTGTGATGTTTGAAATGCTGTCTATGATGGCTGAGTAGGGTGCATAAATTTGCCATAATCTAGTCAGAATGACGTCGCAATCCGCCGTTACTCTCATCATCATCGGGTAAAATTCTGATGTGAGTGATGATGGCAAAGCTTGGTTCAAGACAAGAGATAGATAATAAAGGCGCAGGTGATAAAGCAGGGCCAAGCGGCAAGCCGCATCGCCTTGATATGACGATGCACCATTATCTGGCATTAATAGACAGGCTTGCGCTTGATAGGCAGGTATGCCAAAACCGCCTATCATCACCGCATAATCAGGCAAGCCCGCGAGATGAGAGCGCGGCCCCTATGACATTATCACATTGGGTGCGCTAAAGGGGATGCCCTAGCGCCTAGCCATGCGCGCCATATTTCGCTGAGATAAGCTGGGTAATCTTGGCAATAAGCTTTTGATTTTCGGCTAATGGCTCTGTGATATGCTTGGTTGTTTCTGCATAGCTAAGTGGCTCATTCTCTGAATAATCCTCACGCTCAACCATCGCTTCTATGACAGATTGCGGGCCGTCTGCGGGGAATTCTTCTGACACAATCTGCTTAATCACGCCAAAATCAAGCGCCAAAGACGCCTCATAGAGATCGCTTTGGCTATAGCTGTTTGATTCGTTAAATCGCGGCACTTGGAAGGTGCGCACAATCGTATCTGTGATAGCGGCAATACGCACGGCTTGCAATACATCAAGGTCGGTGCGGTCATTGCCTGTGGTGCGCACAGACCCTGTATCTAGCTGTGAGGTCAGGCGATAAAGATCGATGAGATCCTCACGCAATTTCCAAACTGTCTGGCGCACGGCCATAGCAGAGGTGCGGTTGCGCAGATGATTGGCAATTTGGCGGAAGGCACGCTGGTTATT
>DBMZ01000009.1:5034-6337 GCA_002299005.1 Alphaproteobacteria bacterium UBA685
GGGTCAATCTGTGCGGCCGTGCCCATGCCAGAGATAACAACGGCCAAATAGCCAAGCTGTTGCAAAATCGCATTATGAGGGATCGCACGCATCTTTGACGGGTCAGCGCGCTCCATGCCAGCTTGCAATTTGCGCTTGGTCGGTCGCGAACCTGTCTTTGGCAACATATTGGCCGCAAAAACATCTAAAAGCTGGCCATATTGGACATCTTTAAACAGCCCCTCATGCCAATTTTTAAGAGACAAGAATAAATCGAGCGAGAAATCTTTGTTATTATAAAACGGGTCATCACATTGCATAGCAGATGGCGTCGCAAGCTCAGCGCGCAAGAGAGATGACATGGTCGCCAAGGCAAGCTCTTTGGTGCCAAAAAGACGATAGCCATCACCGCCTTGGAAGCTTGATTGGTGATGAATAGGACAGCCCGTTTGGCGCGCGTGATTGCGTGAAAAAGGTGTGAAGATAAAGTTCTGACGCTCTGCCATGGTTGGCCGCGCACAGCCGCGCCCCATCGATTCCCCATGCGTGTTGAAAATCAGCAACTCAACATCCTTGCCAAAGGTCGCAAAACACAGGCTGGATAATTTGATCTGCAAGCGTTCAATCGCAAGATTGGCCGCAATCTGTCCCATAAAGCGACCAGCATCTGAGAAGCCTGCTTGTATCGCAAGGCGGCCACGCTTTTTGACGTAGTTTTGCACCGCTTCAAAGGATAAAAGCTGTTCCATCATCTGCACACCATGCTCAAGGCCAAAGGTGGTCTCAAATAGCGGTGATATATCTAACTTGTCAGCAATGCCCAGCTTTTGCGCCAAATAAAGCGCGGTCATATAGGTAATAGGCTTCTCACATTCCGCAATCAGCAAGCGTATCGGCATATCACAATCAATATGTTTCAAGATTTGCGTGGCAAGCATCAGCTGGCGTCTAGCGGTTGCGGCCTCTTTATCCAAGGTCGCAAAATTGATGTTCCAAGGGGCTTCCGAAGCAATTCTTGCGGCAAGACGCTCTAGCAATTGGCGGTTTGAAGTTGTGCCATCTGAAGAGGAGACGGCGCGCCCGTCAACAGAGCGCATCGCGTTGCGCAATTGCACCGCATTAATGCGCAAATGCATCTCGCCCATGCCAAAACCATGATTGCGCATATCCGCCGCAACAAGCAAGATTGCCCGTGCCTTCGCGCTATCGCCGCAGGTCTTTGCCATCTGGTGAAGCGTATCAGACAACGCAAAAGGAGAGATAAGCTTATCATCACGTTCAGTGAGCTGGTTGGCGATAGAGGCAAAATCATCTTGGTCTGAAG
>DBMZ01000009.1:6546-6909 GCA_002299005.1 Alphaproteobacteria bacterium UBA685
GTCACGATAAATGCCCAAAGATTGGCTTTTTTCAGATAGGCGCAGGGCAATTGATTGGGCCCATGTGATATCTGTACGCCCATCAAGATCATAGCCAACCCATGTTGAGACGCCCATCATGAGCGGCAGTTTATCGCGCCAGCTATCGGCTGTCTGCTGGTGCCGCGCATCTAGGATTTCACCGTTAATCTGTGAGATTGCCTCTCTGGCATTGCACAAGGCTGCCATCGCTTCTTGATGTTCATCTTGCAGGCTGACGGCATTTCTTACGGCAAAGGCATCTTGCGGAATGGCCGCCGCTTTGCCGGTTTTGGCATAGCTGACAGCGCTTTGACATAGCGCGTCTGAGGCTTGTTTGGTGAG
>DBMZ01000009.1:7132-7406 GCA_002299005.1 Alphaproteobacteria bacterium UBA685
GTTTGCGTGGCAAGGCGCGCGCTTCTATCGGCCCAAAGATCGGCGCCAATCCCATCGAGCATTTCATTGAGCTGGTCTGTGCTAATCTCATTTTTGACGCGCTTATCGGTAATGCTATCAGCAAGGGCCGCGACAGGGTTAATTTCTGCCATCTTCATGCCCTGTTCACGCAGGCTATGTAGCTGTGCGATAAGTTGTGATGATAGTTTTGCCATTGTCTTCAGTCCCCTAAAATTAGCTCTGCAAGCCTATACTAGAGAAAGCCGTTTTTGTC
>DBMZ01000009.1:7673-8498 GCA_002299005.1 Alphaproteobacteria bacterium UBA685
ACCGCTTGCGTCTCTGCCCCTGAACCAGTCCATGCGACAATGCCGCCCTCTAGGTGAGAGACATGGCTATAGCCTAGCTGTTCAACAAGCGCGCGCCCTAGCATTGAGGTGCGATTGCCAGAATGGCAGTAAATCGCCAAAGGTGTGTCTTGCGCTGGGGCAAGAGCGCGGAATTTGTCCAAAAATTCAGGATGAACACCGCCTGAGCCAGCAAATCCTGTGATAAGATTTGCGCCTTCGATGATCCCTGTTTGGTGCCATTCATCTTCGCCGCGAATATCAATGATAATCGTACCCTCTGCCATAGCGGCTTGAAAGCCTGCGACATCGAGATCTATCAAGGTGGCTGGCGTGCTGGCAGATACCAGCTCTACATCAAAGATAAGCGTCGCATTTGGCGGGATAACATCCCCCGCCCCTTGTTCGCCATAGCCAAGTTCTGGTGGGATGGTCAAAGTGCGCTTTTCGCCAATTTCCATGCCTTCAATACCTTGATCCCAGCCCTTAATGACCTGGCCCTTGCCAAGGGTGAAGCTAATCGGCTCACCACGCTTGTGACTATCATCAAAGACAGTCCCATCTTCTAGTCGCCCTTGATAATGAACCGCAACCTGCATGCCTGCTTCTGCTGTGACTGTCACCTTGTCGCCTTTGTTGCCCTTGTTTCCCATGTCGATAATCTCCTCATCTTTTGGCCCAAAAAACAGCACAAATGCTGCCAGAAAGATGGCGAAGGCACCTAATAGGATGCGGGCGCGTCGCGTGAAAGCTGGCAGATGAGGCATAAAAGAAAACTTGGCCGTAATGTTTGAATGAATCTAATTA
>DBMZ01000008.1:0-2268 GCA_002299005.1 Alphaproteobacteria bacterium UBA685
TGCGGCATAACGGGCTGAACCAAAATAGCGCATATGCGAATAGCTTCCATAAGGACCGCTAGCACCTCTGCCATACGCGCAGGATCTGTCTTCTTCAACGCCCAAGGGGCTTGTGTGTCAACATAACGATTTGAGTGCGAGATTACCTCCCAAATCGCTTTGAGACCCTCATGGAATTGCTGTTTATTAAAGGCATCTCTTACCTTATCTAGCAAAGCATCACAGGCGGTTAACAAAGCGGTATCATCATCACTGGCAGTGACTGGCAGGTTAGGATGAACGCCGTCTAAATTTTTCACAATCAGCGACTGAACGCGGTTAGATAAATTACCAAGATCATTCGCTAAGTCACTGTTAATACGGTTAATCATCGCACCGCGTGCAAAGTCACCATCATTACCAAAAGGCACTTCACGAAGCAAGAAATAGCGGGTTTGATCAAGACCAAACTCATCAACAAGGGCATGTGGGTCAATCACATTACCAATA
This sequence comes from Alphaproteobacteria bacterium UBA685, assembly GCA_002299005.1. Lineage (GTDB taxonomy): Bacteria > Pseudomonadota > Alphaproteobacteria > Puniceispirillales > Puniceispirillaceae > UBA685. The sequence continues at coordinate 490 of DBMZ01000008.1, forward strand.
GATTTTGAAATCTTTTGCCCTTCATTTGTCCACCAGCCATGCGCATAGACGCGCTTTGGCAAAGGCAAATCAGCCGCCATCAAAAAGGCAGGCCAATAAACAGCGTGAAAGCGCACAATATCCTTGCCAACCATATGCACATCAGCCGGCCAATGCACCTTATAGGCTTCTTCATCATCTAACCAGCCAGCGGCCGTCAGGTAATTTGTGAGCGCATCAAGCCATACATACATCACATGGTCATCATCGCCAGGTACAGGCACGCCCCATTTAAAGCTGGCACGGCTCACAGATAAATCTTTAAGCCCGCCTTTGACGAAGGATTTGATCTCATTAAAGCGGCTTTGTGGTGCCACAAAATCAGGGTTCTCATCATAAAATGCCAAAAGCCTATCTTGCCATTTTGACAGATCGAAAAAATATGAAGGCTCTTCGACCCATTCAACAGGCGCACCGGTTGGTGCTTTACCATCGACAATTTCGGTCTCGGTATAAAACGCCTCATCACGCACAGAATACCAGCCGGCATATTTGCCAAGATAGATATGGCCTTTTTCAAGCAGGATATGCCATAATTTCTGGCAGGTTGCTTTATGTCTATCAGACGTGGTGCGGATAAATTCATCATTGCTGAAATTCATACGCACAGCCAAATCTTGGAAGTTTTGGGAGACATTATCCGTGAAGCTTTGCGGGTCTATACCAGCCTTATTCGCCGCTTCTTCGACCTTTTGCCCATGCTCATCAGTGCCAGTCAGGAATTTTACATCACGGCCATCTAGGCGCTGAAACCGCGCAAGCGCATCACAAGCCAAGGTCGTATAAGCATGACCAATATGAGGCTTATCATTCACATAATAAATCGGTGTGGTGATGTAGAAACGATTATCCATAATCAAATTACCTGATTAAATTCATAAAAACCGCTAAAAGGCTTTAGCAGAAACGCTTTTAGTTTTCTCTCAATAGCCTATTTTTGGTGAGCAAGGCTATGAATTTTATCAAAAAGAGCCATAAAAACACTCGGCATATCTAGATAGGCACGCTCAGCATTTGCACATTTTTCAACAAACTCGTGATGAAGGTTAGATAGGGTGAGCGCATCGCATCCCTCTTGCAATTGCGCCACCAATCTTTGCTCACACGCCAAGAGAACCTCTTGTGGCTGATGGCCTGCGGCGCGCAGTGCTGCGTGCGATAAAAGCCGCGAGAAGGCCTGTACAGCGATTGGCAAAAGCGCCTTTTTCTTCACCGCCCCCCATTTGCCACTAATATCAAGCAAACTACTCGCATCTGTCTGCGGCTTTGCGAGGATGAGGCAACTCGCCTCATAGAGATCAAGCGCATCTGTTTGTGCCACTTCCAAGGCATAGCCCATCGAGCCGCCTGAAAATACAGATAGAGCGGCCAGAGCATCAGGGGCCGCATCTGGCAAAAATCCTTGCAATAATTGCACCTGCTCTTTTGATTTAAGATTATCAAAGCGCAATTCGCGGCAACGTGACCTGATGGTCGGCAAGACACTGCCAGCAGAGCGCGCTATCAGAATAATCACAGCTTTCTCAGGCGGCTCTTCGACGATTTTCAGCATCGCATTTGCGCCCTGCACATTCACCGCATCGAGATTATCAATCACCGCAACGCGCCAGCCACCATGTGCCGATTTATGACTGAAGAACGGCACGAGCGCGCGAATTTGTTCAACCTTAATCGCGCCTGATTTGTTCTTTTCATCTTCCAAAGGCGCGATATACAGATAGTCAGGATGCGCTTTTTGCA
>DBMZ01000008.1:2387-9616 GCA_002299005.1 Alphaproteobacteria bacterium UBA685
AAAAAACCAGCCTGCCCATCATCATGATCGATAATAGACGCTGCCATATGGCGCGCAAAAATGGATTTACCAATGCCCTTGGGCCCTGTTAAGAGCCACGCATGATGCATCTTGCCGCTTGAAAAGCTGTCTTCAACCATCGCTCTTTGTTCATGATGACCGACTAGATCTTGCGGCGGGGCGCTCTCATCCATATCCGTCATTGCGTGATGCCATGTTCATCTAAGAGAGCGGCAACCGCGCCTTGCAAATAAGCAAAAATCTCATCAGGCGTTTGCGTGGCATCAATGATATCAAACCGCTCAGCCTCTTGGCCAGCGATGCGCAAATAGCCCTCTCTTACTTGGTTATGATAGGAGATACCTTTGGCCTCAAACCGCGCTTCTTCTTGGCTTGCCCTATCGCCTGCCCGCGCAAGCCCCTCTTCAGGTGACAAATCCATCAGATAGGTTTTATGCGGCGTGATGTCGCCAATGCTAAGCTGGTGCAAATGGCGCAATTGTGCCTCATCATAGCCGCCTGTGATTGTCTGATAGACAAAAGAGCTGTCAGCAAAGCGGTCGCATAAAATGATGGCGCCCTTTTGCAAGGCAGGCGTAATCAGGCGTTCAACATGTTCAACACGCGAGGCAAGCATCAACAAGGCCTCTGTTTTTGCCGTAAGACTATCGACAGACCCTGTAACAAGCAGACGCCGAATGGCCTCCGCTGAGGGGGTGCCGCCCGGTTCTCTTGTAGTGATAATTTCGCGCGATGGCAGCTTCTGGCTAAGCCATGTTTGCAGGCGCTTAATTTGCGTTGACTTACCAGACCCCTCACCGCCCTCAAGCGAGATGAAAAGACCCGTATGCTGGCTATTCGTCATGATGCCTAACCTGCTGGTTGGAAGGGAGAGCCAAAAATCAGATATTTAACAGCCTCTGTGATGCGGTCGAAGAAGCCTAATTCGGTGACATCTTGCGCGACAATCAGCGGATAATCCTCTTGCTTGCCGTCATAGCGCAATGTGATGCTTCCCACGGCCTGACCTTTTTTCAGCGGTGCCGGGATAGGATCTGACCAGTTCAATGACACTTCTAAATCGCGGCGTTCTTTGCGCGACATGACCTTGTGAACATCACCGCCAGCAAGCAATTTGACAGTTGCGCTATCGCCTAACCAGACATTGGCTTCATCGATGACTTCTGCGGCATCATAAAACTCATATTTCTTGAACTCACGAAACATGAAATCCATCAAGCGACGAGATTCTTGGGCGCGTTCATTCTTTGATTTCATGCCATTTAGCACCATCACCACACGCTGGCTTCCGCGCATCGCAGAGCCGACCAAGCCATAGCCTGATTCCTCTGTATGACCTGTTTTGAGGCCATCCGCACTCTCATCACTATAGATAAGCGGGTTACGATTGCCCTGTTTAATATCGTTATAGGTGTAATTTTTTACCTTATAAATAGGATAAAGTTCAGGGTATTTATCAGTTGGAAAATTTTGGATAAGCGCGGTTGATAGGATATTCAAATCTTTGGCAGTTGTGGTCAGATCAGGATCTGGCCAGCCTGTTGCATTGCGAAAGACAGTGTTAAACATGCCCAATTCACGCGCCTTATCATTCATCTCATCCGCAAAGGCATCTTCTGAACCTGAAAGCCCTTCTGCCAGAACAATCGCGGCATCATTGCCTGATTGGACGATGATACCATGCAATAATTCTCTGATTGTCACGGTTGAGTTAGGGTCAAGGAACATGCGTGAGCCGCCCTTTTTCCACGCGCGTGTTGATACCACAAACTCATCATCCAAGGATAGAGAGCCATCTGCGATACGCTCAAACGCCATATAGCTTGTCATGATTTTGGCCATAGAGGCAGGCTTCATCGGTGTCTCACCATTTTTATTCATCAACACACGGCCCGAATCAAAATCGGTAATATAGACATATTCAGCAACAGACGGGATCGTATCTTCCGCAAAGGCCTTGGACAGCATGACAGGCGCCCATAGCAACGATGCAACCAACGGTAATGCGAATAATTTCATGGTCTTACTTTCCAAAAATCTTTTATTAGTCAACAACAATGCGTGCCCCATTAAAGCCCTGCTTCATCACATCATCTAGCAAGACATCTGCTTGCTCTACGGATGATACAGGCCCAAGGCGTGGGCGGAACAATGTCTGACCATCTTTTAATGTAGGCGACACGATGCCGCTTCTTACCGATGTGAGGCGACCCAAAACGGCATTGGCGTTATCTTCACTATGAAAGGCGCCAATTTGCACCCAAATTTCGGTTTCAACAGGGTTAGTTTGAATAACCTCACCAACCCGGTTCTTCGATAATAGCTCTAGGGCAGACTTGCCCGGCTTTGTCTTAACAGCTTTCGCTCTGGTGGTCTTAGCCGTCAGGCTCACAGATGGTTTAGCGACGCCATTGCTGACGGGTAAGTCTTCTTCGCCAAGAACGTTTGTGGGAAATTGACCATTGCGTGCCAGACGCTCTAATCGCAAAGACTGCTCTGCTAGCACCTGTACTCTGACCCGCGCAATGCCATTATCCTTATAGCCGATTAGACGTGCGGCTTCGCGCGATAAATCAATGATACGGCCTGAGACAAAAGGCCCCCTATCATTCACGCGCACAACAAGCGACTTGCCATTATCAAGGTTTGTGACGCGCACAACAGATGGCATAGGCAGTGTTTTATGCGCCGCTGAAACTTTGGTTGGGTCAAAAATCTCGCCATTGGCGGTTAGTCTGCCAGCAAATTCATCGCCATACCAAGAGCCGACGCCTGTTTCATCATATTTCAGATTGCGATCTGGATAATACCAGACACCTGCGACTTGATAAGGATCGCCGACCTTATAGCGCGGGCTTGCTTTGACTGTGTCGATATTCGCAGCACGTTCTTTTTTGGCCTCATCACGAGATTGCTTTTGCGCAAGATTGACAGCCAATTCAGCGACACCGCACCCGGTTAGCAAAAAGGCAGATGCTAATGCTGTAAGGGCGCCGCGCCGCGCTTTTGTCACTATCGCCAAATTCATCAAAACAGACCCTTTATTGCTTGCGCATCTTATCATGCCAATAATTAAGCAAGTTACCGACGTTAATATGCCATGCCATCAGACAAAGCACCAACAGCCAAAGCAAAATAATTTGACCTATTCCACCGCAAAGTTGAATCAAAGTTGCTATAGACGATAAATGCCATCTCTTCTTCGCCATCTGGCAGGACAAGGCGAGAGGTTATATTTCTATCTGGCAAAGGCGCGCCGTCTAGATTACGCACACCAAGCGCCCGCCATTCATCCATCGTTTTCGTGATTTTATCCTCGGCAAGCTGTTTGCCATCAAAGCCCTCTGGCAGTTTAACCTGCCTGCCCCATGTCAAATCATCACGCCACCGCGCCTGTTTCAGATAATTCGCAATCGAGGCAAAGACATCAGCCTTGGTGCCCCAAATATCTTGCTTGCCATCCTTGTCCCAATCAACCGCATAGGCACGAAAGCTAGACGGCATAAATTGGCATTGACCCATCGCCCCTGCCCATGAGCCTTTCATATTCTGCGCGCTGATATGGCCTTCATCAATGATTCGAAGCGATTCTAGCAGTTCTTTGCGAAAGAATTTCGCGCGCCGCCCATCATAGGCCATCGTCGCAAGTGCGTTAATCACCGAAAAGCCGCCTGTGAAGCGGCCAAACCCTGATTCAATGCCCCATAGCGCTACGATAAAGCGCGGCTGGACACCATAATGCGCGCCTATCTCTGTCAGCAAGTCCCGATGCTCTTCCCACAGACGCTTGCCCTCAGCCACACGGCCGGCGGTGACCACTTTTTTGAGGTAAATCGGGTATGTCATCTTGAATTCAGGCTGATTGCGGTCATATTTGACCACTTTTTCGCGCAATTCGACATTTGAGAGGGCTGTATCGATGGTGGCCTGAGAAATGCCGCCCGCAAGCGCATCACGGCGCAATTCATCTAGCCATGTTGAAAAAGCTTCATCAGCTGAGGCCGGCAATAAGCTCAACATCAGGCTCAACATTAGGCTTGTGATTGTGATGAAAAATATCTTAAAAATGCGCATTTTTCCGCCCCAATTTAATCATAGCAAAACAGTAAAACCTCTGCGGTGGTGAAGCAAGGTCGTTTTCTACTCCTTTTTTAATTATTTCGCATGAATTGATATTGACAATCAGAACGCCATGTCATAATTCATTGCACAACGGAGAGGTGGCAGAGCGGTTGAATGCACCGGTCTTGAAAACCGGCATGGGTTTATAGCCCATCGAGGGTTCGAATCCCTCCCTCTCCGCCATTATCATTTACTAATATAAAGACTGCCCGACCCGCATATTTGCTATGCGTCTTACGGTTTTGCGCATCCAAAATGCCCTATTCAAAATGCCCTAGCCAAATGCGCGTGCGTTCGGCGTCACGTGCCTCATAGAGGGTTAAGGCTTCGGTCAGATTATCTGGCATCGCCGCCTCATCATCCTTGCCAAGCGCGACGAGCTTTTGCGTATACCACGCCGTTATCCCGCCCTCTATCACATCATCAAAGCGCGGAAATTGAACGCTCAGCCACTGGTTTTCTTGCCATAGATTTGGCAATGAGGGGTAAAGAATAAACGCCCTTGCCATGCCAATAATATCAGCAATGCCGCCCGATATGACCGCCTCCGCCTCTTCAAAGGTTTTAATCCCGCCTGTCAGCATCAAAGGCTTGCTCGTCAGGTCGCGGGCCTTTTTTGCGAAGCTTTTAAAATAGGCCCCAGCATCACTCATCTTATCGGATGAGGAAGGCGCACCCGGAAAATAGGTGCCGCCACTAATATCTATCAAATCAATCGAGCTGTTATCGAGCGCGCGGACAAGGGCAAGCGCATCAGCCTCATCAAAACCGCCCTCTAACATATCAGATGCATTCATCTTAACCGCAATGGGAAAGTAAGGCCCGACCGCGCTTCGTGTCGCCTCAATACAGGCCAAAAGCAAGCGCATGCGATTATCAATCGACCCGCCATAGGAATCATCGCGCTGGTTAAATAAGGGTGATAGGAATTGGCTTAGCAGGAAACCATGAGCGGCGTGAATTTCGACACCGCCAAACCCTGCCTCTTGTGCCAGTGCCGCCGTTTGCGCCATTTGTTCTGGCAATGCTTCAATTTCAGCAAGGCTCAAAGCCCCGCATACAAGGCCCGGCAGAGACAGCGCGCTTGGCCCTTTTGGCGTGCTAATCGGCGGAAAGGCAAGCGCGCCTGCATGGCCTATCTGAAGCCATAATTGCGCATCATGGCGCTGGCCGGCCGTCGCTAATGTTTTGAATTGCGCCAGATCAGAGGTCTTATTAAGCACAAGATTCCCCGGCTTTTCGGCAAAATGAGCCGATGTTTGCACCTCACCGACAAACGCCGCCGCCAGCCCACCTTCTGCCCATCTGCGATAGAGCGTTCTTTGCGCGTCAGTCGGGTGCCCTGTCCCATCGCCCAATGAATCAGACATAGCCGCCTTGACCAGCCGATTTTTAAGAACCTGCCCGCAAGGAAGCGTTAAGGGCGTGAAAAGTGAGTGTGTCATGGGGGAAGTTTAGGTGAGATATTGAGATATCTCAAGCAGTTAAGAGGTGTGGTTAACAAGAGAGCGTCAACGCGCCATTTCATGGTAAATTTGATCCCGGAGCATCTGCTCAGTGTATGTTGTATGCCCTGTTGTTAGCCGTTTATTGATCGGCATATTTCAGGTCATGTAACTTCCACCAAAGAGGTGATTTATATAGGGGGTTATTCTTTGAGATAAGGTCTAGCGCTGGTTGGCCGGCGCTGGTCTTTATATTTGGCTTTGCCCCTGCGGCTATCAACACGTCTATCGTTCTAGGTTGGTCAATCGGTTCAATTAACATCTTGGCTATATCCGCCGCAATGGTCGCCCCTAAGACTGCCGAGTGTAAAGGCGTATAGCCAAAATCGTTGAAAGCGTTCACATTAGCACCGGCATCAAGCAAGGCTTCTAAGGTTTCCATTGCTTTTAGGTCTTCTTTTAAGGTTGCCCGATAAGCTACCCAATGCAAAGGGGTTGATCCGTTATTGTCGCGGACCTCAATACCTGCCCCGCCAACTAGCAATGCTTTGACCGCGCCGCTAGTTGTTGCCTCATGTAAGGGTGTGTTACCCCATTCATTGCGGGCCTCAATATCAGCACCAGCCTTTAGCAATGCTTTGACTACGTCACTGTGTTTTGCCCAATGTAAGGGTGTGTAGCCATCACCACCACTAGCATTTACATCAGCGCCGGCGTCTATGAGGGCGATTATTGCTTTGGGCTGATCAGGCCATGCCGCGGCAGCGGTCACTATATTTAAGGGCGTCATGGCCCATTCATCACGGGCATTCACATCAGCACCAGCCTCTATGAGGGCAATTATCCTTGTTTCATCGCTTGCTATTGCCGCATCATGCAAGGGGGTTGTTTGAGCGGCCGTTATACCCGGCCATGACAGAGCCACCAATAGGGCTAGGCATATAAAGGGCTTTGTGATTTTGCTTATCATGATAGATCCTCTTTTCCACCAAATATCCCAATAGGCTAATCATGATAGATAAAAAATTTATTAAACTCTTTTCCTAAATTCAGGCTACTATCACCCACCACCAACACGCCCAAGAGGCACCCAAATGACCGACCATAAAATAAGATGCTTTGGCGATAAACCCGGTCAGGGATTTTACGCTTCCTATCATGATGAGGAATGGGGGGTGCCTGTTTATGATGACCGACTCTTATTCGAGATGCTGTGCCTTGAAGGGGCGCAGGCGGGGCTGTCTTGGGAGACGGTCTTGCGCAAACGGCAAGGCTATCGTGACGCCTTTCATGGCTTCGATTTGGATAAAATCATCGCGATGACTGATGAAGAGCTAGACACATTGCGCACCAATGAAGCCATTATCCGCAACCGCCTAAAAATCTATTCAGTGCGTAAAAACGCCATAATTTTCAGACAGATACAGGCAGAGTTTAAGAGTTTTTCAAACTATCTTTGGGCCTATGTTGACCATAAGCCGCAGATTAATCACTGGCCCCATTTCGAAGATGTACCTGTCACCACCCCAATCAGTGATGCGATGTCCAAGGACCTCAAAAAACGGGGGATGAGTTTTGTCGGCTCAACCATTCTTTATGCCTATATGCAGGCGGTCGGCTTGGTCGATGACCATATTGCCA
>DBMZ01000003.1:0-669 GCA_002299005.1 Alphaproteobacteria bacterium UBA685
AGCTTTACCCAAAGGGACACAGCGCGCGGGCAGGCATGCGCGCGCATCGCAAACGCCATTGCGGCATCGCCCTTTTTGATGGCTGGTACCGGGCGTGCTTGCACAGATGTTAATCAGGCTTTTGGCGCAGATGTGACGGTTAAAATTGGCGCAGAAGGTGTCTATGGCATTGCGGCAAATCGCTTTGGGCTTGGGGCTGTCTTAAAGGTAAGAGACGGTAATATGCGCGCGGCGGCTGTGGCGCTTGGGCAAATATTGCGCGATATAGGTTATGAAGATAGGCCTGAATTAGCGCCTCATTTTGCGCCTATCCTAACAAATTGGGCAGGTGATGAGGTGGGTAATATATACGCAAAAACAGATGCTTAAAAACTTTTAATAGGGGTAGATGAGGGCAGGCATCTACCCTCATCTACGGGATGAAAAATTGTGCTCGGCCATTAGGGAGTGTTAGCCGCCAATCTCATCCATCTCTTGATTAATTGAATCACAGGTTGCCGCGTCGGTTTGCTCTAGACAGGCATTATAGTAATCAAGCTCAGTTGCGAGCTCGCCAAGCTCTTCTTCAACGCGCTTTGTGACCTCTGCGATGGTCGATAGATTTTCGACCAAAACGTCACTTTCCAAAATCGCTTGCACCTGATCAAGCGCGCCTTCTTGGACAAGCGC
>DBMZ01000003.1:808-3073 GCA_002299005.1 Alphaproteobacteria bacterium UBA685
AATAGATTTTCAAGAGGCACACCTGCTTGTGTTGCCGCTTCTTGTAACTCAGTCAGTGTCTCATAACTGAGCGCATCTGAGCCGGATATTTTGGATATAACCGCATCGCCAATGGTATTGAGCTGGGCCTTTTTGGATTTGCCCGCTAACTCTGTTATTGGCACAAAGGCGATATCATCTTCGACCACGACAAACACGTTACTTCCCGCAACACCTGCTTGATCGCCGCCTTGCTTGGCACGATTAATATAGACCTCCTTCTGCTCCGGGCTGGCCCCATCATGGACATTCCCATCAGCGCCAATAACCTGTCCTTTTTGCAGGGTCAGTGCCTGTGCACCACCCCAATGAAGCGCCAAAATGGCAAGAGGGATTGTAAGATATCGCATTGAATTCTCCTTTTGGAAGCTCATCATCAAAGGAAAAAACATAAGAATTAACTTATAAACTGTGACCTGCTCTGACGGATCATCAGACTATGCTGTTGTGCGCGCGCTTGTACCAAAGGGGGGAGGTGGCTTGCTAGAATTGATGCACAAGTGTTAATATTGCCGCGTGATTTGGCCTAAATAGCTATGTTGATTTAGCCTTACGGAGATCTGATATGAAGAATGTTTTGTTTTTATGCACGGGAAATTCAGCACGATCTCTCATCGCTGAGGGTATTTTGCGCCATAGGGGCGCTGGACATTACGGGTCATTTTCAGCCGGCTCACAACCAACAGGCAAGCCGAATAAGGGCGCCATCGCTGTGCTAGAAGCCCATGGCATAGATACCAGTTTTGCGGCGTCAAAAAGCTGGGATGTGTTCTCTGGCAAGGATGCTTGGACGATGGATATTATCATCACCGTATGCGCCAATGCGGCGGGGGAAACGTGCCCGATTTGGCCGGGCCATCCGACAAGTGCGCATTGGGGGGTTGAGGATCCGGCGGCAGTCACAACGCCTGATGAGGCCGTCACAGCCGCTTTTGCTAAGACTTATGATGAGATGAGCCGACGTATTGATGCCTTCCTCGCGCTAGATGAAAGCGATGATAGCATTGATATGCTAGCCGCTTTGCGCGCGATTGGGCAAATTGATGACTAGGTCTTAATGACGATTAGGTCTTATTGCCGATTAGGAAGCGCGCTAGTAGCAGGGCGGCTATCGCGCCAATGATTTGCGCGATGATGAAATAGGGTGTGTCGGTAATGGCTATGCCTGAGAAGCTATCTGTGAATGTGCGGGCAATGGTCACGGCTGGATTGGCAAAGCTGGTCGAGGATGTGAACCAATAGGCGGCGGTGATGTAAAAAGCAACAAGGCTAGGCACCGCATCAGGGCGTGATGTTCGCCCTATTAAGATGGTTAGCAACAACCCGGCTGTGGCAATGATTTCTGAGGCATATTGCGCACCGCCTGTTCGGGCGTTCTGAGATAATTGCCATAAATCCACCTCGAACATCAGATGTGCCAAAACCATGCCACAAAGGCCGCCTGCGATTTGTGTGATGCTATAGATAAGCGCTTGTGAGGGCGTCATCTCTTTTAAAAGGCACATGATAAGCGAGACAACAGGGTTAAAATGCGCGCCTGAAAGCGGGCCAAAAATCGTGATAATCACATATAAAATGGCGCCGGTGGCAATAGTGTTACCAAGCAAGGCGATGGCATCATTTCCCTGTGCCAAATTTTCCGCCATGATGCCAGACCCTATCACCGTACAAACGAGCAATAAGGTGCCTAAAAATTCAGCTAGATAGTTTTGATTGGGCTGCATAATCATCGTCCCTAACACACCGCTCTATTCGGGCATGAACACTCTTATGGCACCACTATAACAATAAGGGGCGTTAAATAAAGGCAGAAACAACACCGGCGATAATGATATAGCGGCTGGTTTTGGCAATGCTGACAATCACCAAGAAGGTTATGAGCGGCACACGCAAAAGACCTGCGGCAACGGTGAGCGGGTCGCCGATGACCGGCACCCAGCTGAGAAGCAGGCTCCATTTGCCATATCTCTGGAACCAGCTAGTGGCGGCGGCTAGTTGCTTGGCTGAGACAGGGAACCATCGTTTAGTTTGAAGATGGATAAGCGCACTGCCTAGATACCAATTCACAAGCGCGCCAAGGATATTGCCAAGGCTGGCAACGGCAATCAGGGTGATGATGTGGCTTGGCATTTGGTCAATCAGCAAAGCTAGCCCAACCTCTGAGCCTGCAGGCACAATCGTGGCCGCAAGGAAAGCTGAGAAAAAGAGCGCGCCATAGGCAAATGT
>DBMZ01000169.1 GCA_002299005.1 Alphaproteobacteria bacterium UBA685
AGCTCTTCTTTTTCCCAAAGAGGACGCGCGGCATCTTCCATTTTTTGCGAAATACGCGCAGCTTCTTCGACAGAATACCCCGGTGGCACCAAAATACGTGCAAGCAAGAAATTGGCATTACCATCTGGCAAATAGTCCAATTTAGGCATCAATCGCACCGCTGTTCCGACCGATAGGGCAAGCAACAGAGAGACCATGATAAGGCCGGTTGTCTTGGCGCGCACCGCGATCTTTGCATAGCCGACAATCGCTTTTGCAAAGCCAGAGGCGAGCGGGTCAATCACAGGCAAGCGCAATTGTTTGGTAAAGCGTGCCGCATCACCACGCAGCAAAAATGACGATAATGTTGGAATAACGGTCACTGAAACAAAGACAGAAATCAAAACAGCGACCGAAATCGCAATCCCAATATCACGGAATAGCTGGCCAACGGGCAAATCGAGCATGATGACAGGGATGAACACAATCACAGTTGTCAAAGCTGACCCTAAGATAGGCGCCCAGACTTGGCGTGCGCCGTGATAAGAGGCCTCAGCGGCTGGCAAACCTGATTGGCGCAAGCGGAAGATATTCTCCATAGACACAATCGATGCATCCACAACCATGCCAACAGCAAAAGCAAGACCTGCTAGTGAGATCACATTAATAGATAGGCCAAGGCCGGCAATCGCAACAAAGGTGCCCACCACAGATACAGGTATCGCAATAAAAATCGCAATGGTTGGCAAGAAAGATCGCAAGAATAGCATCAAGATTATAAGCGCAAGCAAGCCGCCAATCCATATATTCTGCTGAACCAAATCAATCGCAGATGAAATATACCCCGTCTCATCATAGACGACATTCAAGCGCAGATTATTTGACGCGAGCACGGTGTTATTCAGCTCATCCACCCTATCACGCATCATGTCCATCGTAGCGACTACATTGGATCCCTGCTCTCTTAGCGCGTTGATGATAATCGCATCTTGACCATTTAGGCGCCTGAAGCTGGCACGGCGTTCGACTTCAAATTCAATGTCGGCAACATCTGCCAATAGGACTGGCACAAACAGGCCATTTTGCGCTGTCGCAGAGCGCACAACGATGTTCATCGCTGTCTCAGGCGTATAAGAAATCGCCTCTGCACGCACAACATAGGTACGCTTGCCTTCGTTGATACGGCCAACCGTGCGCAAGGTCGTCGCATTACGCAAAGCGTTGAACACATCCTGAGCGGTGAGCTGATAAGCGGCAAGACGCGCCTCATCGACCACCACACGCATTTGCTTTGAGCCGCCGCCATTAAAGGTCACCTCGGCGACACCATTAATCCGGCTGAGCGGGTCAATAACCTGTGTGCGGACAAACCCGCCTAGGTTTTCCACATTGACCGTGCCATCATCACCAGAGGCCGACACAAGCGCAAGACGCGCAATCGGCGAATCATCCGAGTTTGATGTCCGAACTTGCGGCGCACGTGATTCAGATGGCAGGCCAGTTATCCCCGCAAGCTTGGAAAGAAGCACTGTGAGCGCTTTATCCATATCTGTGCCAAGCGCATAGGTAAGCGTCACACGCGCACTGCCGGTTGATGAGCTTGAAGAAATTTCCTCGATGTCAGACAAATTGCCAAGCTCTTGTTCAAGGCGGCTGACAATCTCGCGGTCAACATCCACAGGCGCGGCGCCTGGCCATGACACACGCACCTGATAAATTGGCTTTTCAATATCAGGCGACATCTGAATAGGGATTGTCGTCAAGGCAAGATAGCCAAACATCACAATGGCCGCGATAAAAGCTAGGACAGCAACAGGTCTTTCAATGGCTGAACGAATAAGCGCAAGCATTTATTGAACCTTTCCTGTGAAGTCAAATTCTGGCGTTCTGCCATTTGGTAGGCCTGATAAGGTTACGGTACCAGCCATTGTCTCGCCTGTGATGGTGCCATCAAAGCTAAAGGTCAAAATACCAAATGGCAAAACAACCTCAGCGTCAAAGATGATTTTATCACCGTCTTTTTTCACACGAACAGGCTCACCATCATAAAGGTTGGCTTTGCTTGATAGCTGTAATTCAGCTGATGAATCACCGCGATTTGTTTTCCATTCAAGCAACCATGTAACCGCATCATCTGCTAGCTCTGTTTCAAGTGGCGCTTCTTCTTGCGGGGCTTCTTGCGCCACATCTTGGCCATTTGGCACGTTACGCTTTGGCGGTGTTCCCTCTTTAATGGCCACACCATCTGATAGCCCCTCATTGCCTTTGATAACAACCCGCTCACCGGCTTCGACGCCGGACAGAATGATGACATTACCGCCGACTGTACCGCCAAGGCGCACAATCTGTCGCACGGCTTTGCCTTCATCAAAGACAAAGACGATATGACCACCCGCCACGGGCACAATCGCATCTTGTGGCACAAGCAAGGCTGCTTCAGGCTGTCTTATCGGGATTTGAATATCAACGCGCGCACCATCTGCGGCTGATGTGCGCGGTAATTCACCATTAATGCGAAAGCGCACAGGACGTGTTGCGGTGCGTCTATCCTCTTGCGGAAGCGCGGTTCTAAAGGTCAATGATAGCGCATTGCCCTGCCCGTCTAGCGCCTCTACTTGTGGGGCGGCTTGCAAGAACGCAAGATAGGCTGACGGCACTTCTGCCTCAACCTCAAAGCCTCTAAAGCCTTGGATGCGTGCTAGAACGTCGCCCTGCCTTGCAAAGCCCGTCTTATAATTTGGCAAAGCAAGGATAAGACCATTTTCAGGCGCTCTATAGGTTGCCTGCTCAATATCGCGTGCCACCTGTTCAAGCTGTAGGCTCAACCGGGCAACAGAACGCTCTGTCTGCGTTTTTGATGCGGCAAGGCGGTCAATGCCCTGTTTGCGCAAGATCACCTGCTGGCTTGCATTAAGCTGTGCTGATTGTGTCGTCTCTGCCGCTTCAACTGATAAGGCCTTTTTGGCCACCAATTGCGCCGCACGCTCCGCTTTTTGCGTCACAAGGACAAGCTGGCTTTCCGCCACCGCCAAAAGCTGTGTTTCATAATCCAGGTTCTTCGCAATTTGTGACAACTGAGCTTGCGCATCCTTTATTTGCAATGACAAAAGCTGTTTTTGAATCAGAAGGTCATCATCATTTTGCGCCGCAATCTTTGTACCTTTGCGAATAAAGGCGCCAATTTGCAAATCTTCAATTGTGACCATGTCACCGCGCAAAGATGAGATGACCATCGCAGAAGGCGCAACAATTGCCGCCGGCGTTTTTGTCGTATTAGACACGATCTCTTCTTCTACATAGGCGGTCGATACAGCCACCCCTTTTGCCGCTTGAGCCCATGCCACTTGCGGGGCAGATAAGGCGCCCATTAAGGAAAAGGCCACGAGTGATGAGGAAATAATTTTGTTCATCTTAGTCACACTTCTGATTGATAGGTTACCAGTCGAATAAAGGTTTATAGAACTCCGACTATATACGCGCTACCCGTCAGAAAGATTAAATATGGTAAAAAAAAGGAAGTCTAAAACTTCCTTTTTTATGCCTATATATCGTTACTTTTTAGGATAGAGCGCATCCAGCCTATCACGATAAAGAGCGCCCACAATATGCCGTTTCACCTTCAAAGTCGGCGTCATTTGTCCGTTTTCAGTACCAAATGCCTCATCAGCTAGCATAAAGCGACGCACCTTCTCGATTTGTGACAGGCGCGAATTTGCTTTATCCACCGCATTCTGAACGGCCTCTTTAAGCGCTTTTTCATCACCGGCAAATTGATTGCTAAGCTCAGCAGATGGCACGATAACAGATACCA
>DBMZ01000170.1:0-3474 GCA_002299005.1 Alphaproteobacteria bacterium UBA685
CAGTATAGTTAGCAGTAGATGATGCAGGAGATTAAGCAGATGAAATTCAATCTTAACGCTGATATGGCAGAGGGCTATGGCCCTTGGAAGATGGGCGATGATGACGGGCTTTTGGGCATCATCAAATCAGCAAATATCGCCTGTGGATTTCATGCAGGCGATCATAATATTATGGCAGATGTCATGCAAAAAGCCGCCGCGCAAGGCGTTGGCATTGGCACACATCCGGGCTTTCTTGATTTGCATGGGTTTGGCAGACGGCAAATGTCTCTGTCCTTGGCAGAGATTGAGCGTCTGATGGCGTATCAGATTGGCGCATCGCTTGGCATGGCAGATTTGGTCGGCGTTAAGGTCACACATTTCAAAGCGCATGGTGCGTTGAGCAATATGGCCTGCGCGGATGGCGATATGGCAGCGGCGATTTGCCGTGCTGTGGTGGCTGTGGATAAGGATCTCATCATGCTTGCCCCATCGCTGTCACAATTTTCAATAAAAGGGCGCGAAGCCGGCCTTTTGGTTGCAGATGAGGTGTTTGCCGATAGAGCCTATATGCCAGATGGCCAGCTTGCGCCGCGTTCACGACCTGATGCGATGATTGAAGATAGCCGTGAGAGCCTTGCGCAATGCCTGTCTATCTTTGTGGATGGCAAGGTGCGCACGCTTGACGGCTCATGGCTAGAATTGCCGGCACAATCAATTTGTGTGCATGGTGACGGCCCCTCAGCGCTTGCGCTTGCAAGGGACGTTAAATCGGGTATGGAAGAAGCTGGCTTTGAGAATGTCACTTTGCCAGAGATGATGGGCCAAAAATAAGATTTTAGGCCTCATCAAGTGCGGCTAGTACCTCTAGCCATTGCTCTTCTGTGCGGGCCAATGTCTCAACCACATCTGCGAGCTTGGTTGTGATGGCGGCGATCGTCTCACCGCCATTCTTGCTGTAAAAATCTGGTGCGGCCATATCTTTTTCTAGCCGCTCTTTTTTGGTGGTTAATTTATCGATCGTCGCTTCTAAATCGCGTGCTTGGCTCTTTAATTTGACAGGGTTTACTTTGCGAGGCGCGTCTGTCTTTGATTTGGCTTGTGTTTTTTTCTCTTTTGCGGGGCGCTGTGTTTTCGCATTCTGCATGATTAGTTTTTTGTAATCATCCATATCACCATCAAAAGAGGACACCGCCCCCTCACTAACAAGCCACAACCTGTCGGCCACAGATTCGACAAGATGCGTATCGTGGCTCACCAAAATCACAGCCCCTTCATATTCATTTAATGCCAGCACAAGTGCTTCACGGCTCTCAATATCAAGGTGGTTTGTCGGCTCATCCAAAATAAGGATATGCGGCGCATCAATGGTCGCGATTAGCATAAGCAAGCGCGCTTTTTGGCCACCTGATAATTTTTCAACCGGCATATCAACAATATCATTATTGAAACCAGCCGCCCCAAGGCGTGTGCGCAGATGCTTTTCACCATCATCAGGGCGCAGGCGCATAATATGCTGATAGGCACTATCACCTTCGACCAACTCATCAAGCTGGTGTTGTGCAAAAAATCCGACACGCAATTTACTTGATTTATTATAGTCGCCATCCATCAAGGGCAGGCGGTCTGCGATTAATTTTGACAGCGTGGATTTGCCCTCGCCATTGGCGCCAAGCAAGGCGATGCGGTCATCACTATCAAGGCGCAAATTCAAGCGCGATAATACAGGCTTGCCACCATAGCCAACCTGTCCTTTGTCAATCACCACAAGGGGCGGGCGCAAAGCGGCAGGGGTTGGAAAGCGAAACCCTGCGACGGCATTCTCTGACAAAGCGGCAATTGGTTGCATTTTTTCGAGCTGTTTTAGGCGCGATTGTGCTTGGCGCGCTTTTGATGCTTTGGCTCTGAAGCGGTCAACAAAGCTCTGAATATGGGCACGCTGGGCATCTTGTTTGCGTTTGAGCGATTGTTGCTGTTCTAATTTAGCGCGGCGTTCTGCGTCAAACTGGTCATAAGAGCCTGTATAATAGGTCAAATCATGGTCAGATAAATGCAATATGCCTGTGACAGATTTATTCAATAATTCTCTGTCATGCGAGATAATCAAAGAGGTCTTTTGATATTTCGCCAAGAATTGCTCAAGCCAATAAGCGCCTTCTAGATCAAGATAGTTTGTCGGCTCATCCAGCAATAATAGGTCTGGCTGTGAAAATAGAACCGCCGCGAGCGCAACACGCATGCGCCAGCCACCTGAATAATCATGGCAGGGACGTTGTTGCGCTTCAAAGTCAAAGCCAAGGCCTGCCAAAATAGAGGAGGCGCGCGCTTCGGCGGAATAGGCGTCAATGTCACCTAGACGCTGATAAATCTCGGCAATGCGATTGGCATCACTGGCAGTCTCAGCCTCTTCAAGCAAGGCGGCACGTTCAACATCTGCTGCCAAGACGGTATCAAGCAGGCTATCGCTTGTCGCGGGCGCTTCTTGTTCCACACCGCCAATGCGAAAATAGCTAGGCACCTCGATGGAGCCGCCATCCAAGGCTAAATCGCCTTTGATCAATTTGAATAAGGTTGTTTTACCCGTGCCGTTGCGGCCCACAATACCGACCTTATGGCCTGTTGGAATCGTCGCAGAGGCGTTTTCGAATAATGGCTTGCCTTCAATGGCAAAAGATAATTTTGATATAGCTAGCATAATGGGTTGAACAGATGGCGGTTATTGACCTCATTGTCAATCCTTAGCTGTGACAATGCTTGCCGCTAATGACCTTCTTTTGAAGTTAACTTGTCATGGCAAAGCGGCTTGTGATAGGTACATCTCTATGGAAAAAGATATTCAAACATTGCAAGAACAGATGGCTTTTTTGCAAAAAGAAGTCACGCAGTTAAGTGATGAGCTCTATGCCCAGCAAAAGGAGATGGCGGCTTTGCGGCTTGAATTGCTGAAGCTTCAGCAAAAATGGCAAGCGGCCCAAGGTGATAGCGGTATTCTAAATCCTGCCGAAGATACGCCGCCCCCGCATTATTAAATTTGGCTTGTGTCATAAATTGCTGGCGCGATTTTTTTACTAAAAAGTGCAAATAATCATAGCTTTTTAAGCTTAATCATGAGATGTATCCCTCAGTGCGTCCTCGCACAGATTAAAATATGCTAGACAATTTAGTTCTTTTTGAAAGGACAAAGTTGTTCAGTAACAACTTTGGAGATCAAAATGAGCACAGGTACAGTCAAATGGTTTAACGCCACTAAGGGCTATGGTTTTATCGCACCCGAAGACGGGTCAGGCGATGTTTTCGTCCATATCTCAGCTGTTCAAAATTCAGGTATGACAGGCTTGCAAGAAGACCAGAAGGTTTCTTATGAGCTTGAAACAGGTAAAAACGGCAAGACATCAGCTGTTAACCTTAAGAGCGAGTAGTCGCCCACCTGTCAAATAAGACAAAAAAAGGCCCCTTCCATTATTAGGAAGGGGCCTTTTTTATTGCCTATAATTT
>DBMZ01000170.1:3525-4231 GCA_002299005.1 Alphaproteobacteria bacterium UBA685
CCTATAATTTACCGGTAGTGACACGGTAATCAACGGCAACCTCATAGGTTGGGTCATCGTCTGAATCAATCATCAGCTGGCCAGACTTCAATAGCAACGCATGACAATCTCTTGTCAGATGGCGCAGCATAACACGCTTGCCCAGCGCATGATATTTGGCCGCGATATCTTCGATGGCTTGCAGGGCTGATTGGTCAACCACGCGTGAGTTGGCAAAATCGATAATCACTGTTTCAGGATCATCATCAAAATGGAATAGCTCCATGAATGAGGTGATTGACCCAAAGAAAAGTGGGCCTTTAATCTCATAGACCAAAGCACCTTTTTCGCGCACTGACGGGCGGGTTGAGGCATTAATACGCTTCGCCGCATTCCAAGCATAAACAAGCGCTGACATAATCACACCAACCACCACAGCGATCGCCAAATCCTGCCAGACTGTTACGACGGTCACAATCACAGTCACAAGCGCATCAGAGCGTGGCACCCGTGCCATTGTGCGCAATGAGTTCCAGGCAAATGTGCCGATGACCACCATAAACATCACACCTGTTAGCGCGGCAATGGGAATAAGCTCAATATAAGAGGCGGCAAAGATGATGTAAGATAACAGGAACAAAGCCGCTGAGATGCCCGCAATACGAGAGCGGCCGCCTGATTTCACATTAATCATCGATTGGCCAATCATCGCACAACCACCCATGCC
>DBMZ01000183.1:0-18178 GCA_002299005.1 Alphaproteobacteria bacterium UBA685
CAATTTGATGTGTTGAGCATTATCAGCTCGATGTTCTTGCATGGCGGCTTTACGCATTTGGCGTCTAACATGCTCTATTTATGGATATTCGGAGATAATGTTGAAGATGCGATGGGGCGTACGCGCTTTATCATCTTCTATCTGCTTTGCGGGGCCGCCGCCGCCTTAACGCAAGCCTTTATTGACCCAACATCGCCTATTCCTCTAATTGGCGCATCAGGGGGCATTGCTGGCATATTGGGCGCTTACATCATGCTCTATCCGCGCGCTACGATAAAGGTGTTCATGTGGGTGATTATCATCGTGCGCCTTGTCAATATTCCGGCTTGGATTGTGTTGGGTTTTTGGATTGGCGGGCAATTTATCGCCGTACCTGACGCCCTAGCCAATCAAGGGGGCGGCGTTGCCTATTTCGCACATATTGGCGGATTTTTGGCAGGGATGCTGCTGGCTGGCCTGTTCAAAAAGTCAGAGGTGTCGTTATTCGCCGCCGCAAAAACCAACCAAAAATCATGGCAGGTAGCGCGCCCGCAAGAGTTACGCCGCGACCTGAAGGAACGCTATGTTCTGGTGCCACAAAAACGCTCAGGCTCTGTGCCCGGATTTAAAAGACGCCGTAAAGGCCCTTGGGATGAGTGAGAACAGGGATGAGTGAGCAAAGTCTGCCCGATTAATCCTGTCCTTCTGCCAAAATAGTCGCCTCATAACCAGCCTGTTGAACCAGCATTTGCAGCTTTTCAGCCGCTGATTGCACTTGTTCTCTGTTTTTTGATGACACCACCACCGCGGTGCCAAATTGACCCGGTTTAAACCAGGGGTAACTGCCGACGGACAGCCCCTCAAACGCATCAGATATCTCTGCCATGATAGAGGCGATTGTGCCCTCACCAATGCCGCATTGAACCGTCAGACGCATCTTTTTCTGCCCGCCTTCCAGCTTGTCTTTCAGCCCTTCAAACATCGATTGCAAAATCGGTGGCACACCTGCCATCACATAGACATTTTCCAAAATAAACCCAGGCGCCGCGCTGGCAGGGTTATCGATAAGCGCCGCATCTTCTGGGATATCTGCCATTTTCTGGCGGGCTTCATTAAACGGAATATCTGTGTCTTCATAATGGACAAGCAAGCGCCGCACCGCCTCTTCATGGCGAATAACTTTCTTGCCAAACGCCTTTGCAATACTGGCGGTTGTAATGTCATCATGGGTCGGCCCAATACCGCCAGAGGTAAACAGATAATCACATGATTTTGATAGCTCTAACACATGGCGGATGATCACCGCCTCGACATCTGCGATAACGCGCGCCTCAATCAGGTCAATGCCCATTTCATTCAGCTGTTCAGCTATCCAGCCAATATTCTTATCTTTCGTGCGCCCCGATAAAATCTCATCACCAATAACCAAAATAGCGGCTGTTTTCGAAATTTTCTGGGTCATAACGCACTCTTTTATATCAAATCAGATTTCACGGGCCATAATATCACCTCTCCCCCCACCCAAGTCCACAGATAAGCGGTGAATTGACAAAATAACCCATTTTGCTGTTTATATAGCGGCAATATCTGAAATGAGAAGATGCAGAGGCAAACTTATGCGTGAAGAGCAAATCATATTACACGGCGCTGAAGGATTTCAAGGCATGAGAGCCGCAGGGGCTTTGGCCGCTGAAGTGCTGGATATGATAACTGACCATGTGGCGATTGGCATCACAACAGAAGAGCTTGACCGCATCTGTCATGAATATATCACCGCCAAGGGCGCTGTGCCGGCACCTTTGAATTATAAGGGCTTTCCCAAAGCGACCTGTATATCTTTGAACCATGTGATCTGTCACGGCATTCCGGGGCCGCGCAAGCTGGTGGATGGGGATATCCTTAATATTGACGTCACGGTTATTCTAGATGGCTGGTATGGTGATACATCGCGCATGTATTTTGTTGGTACCCCGTCTATTAAAGCGCGCAAATTATCAACCGTGACCTATGATTGCCTGATGAAGGCCATCGATATTTGCAAGCCCGGCACAACATTGGGCGATATTGGCCATGTTATACAATCTCATGCAGAAGAAAATCGTTTTTCCGTGGTCAGAGACTTCACAGGCCATGGTTTGGGACGTGTCTTCCATTCTGCGCCAACCGTTTTGCATTATGGCAAAAAAGGCCAAGGCATCGTCTTAGAAGCTGGCATGTTCTTTACCATTGAGCCGATGATCAATGCGGGCAAATATGATATGAAAATTCTGGCAGATGGTTGGACAGCTGTCACCAGAGATAAAAGCCTCTCAGCCCAGTTTGAGCATTCAATTGGCATCACAGATGATGGCTTTGAGATTTTCACAAATTCACCAAAAGGCTTCACACAGCCACCTTATTTCGGCTAATTCCAAAATTTCATAAAGCCTTAATCTTTAGCCCCTATCCTTTTGGATTATGCAAATTGACCGCATAGACCAAAGGGAGGGACAAGTGGCATCAGATAATAGCGGCCATCGCCAACGCTTGCAGCAAAAATGCGATGATAAGGGCCATGATGCCCTCACAGACAAAGAACTGTTTGAGCTTTTATTATTTTCTATGCTGCCACGCATCGACACAAAACCAATCGTTCGAAGTTGTTTTGTAAAATTTAAAAACTTTTCCGGCATTCTCAAAGCAAGCGACAAGCAATTGCTTGAAATAACGGGGCTTGGCGAGGTTTCGGTGCGCCATATCAAAGCCATCGCAACCTTGCTAGATCGCATCAGCTTTGAGCGTATAGAGCATCAAAGCGTCCTATCAAATTGGCAAGATTTACAATTTTTTTGCATTCAAAAACTGTCTCATTATCCCATCGAAGCCTTTTTAATGATTCTATTAGATAACCAAAACCGCGTCATTGCTGTCGAAGAATTAGGCCAAGGCACGGTTAACCAGATGACCATCTATCCACGAGAAGTCTTAAAGTTGGCGCTGTCTTTTGAAGCAGTCGGCGTCATATTGGTTCATAATCACCCCAGTCAAGATACAAGAGCGAGCCGCGAAGACATTCATCTGACCAACAAATTGCAGTCAACTTTGCGGTCCGCCAATATTAGCTTGCACGACCATCTAATCGTCGCAGGCGGCAAATGCATCAGCCTGCGCAATCAAGGGCTGTTTAGCCCTGATTAAAGCACCTCAAAACAGAGTGATTATTTTTTAGGCAGCTTTTTATTCACCTGATAAGAAATCTCATCAGAGGCATTTTTGGTCAGCTCACCTGCGCGTCTTGCCCCTTTTAAAAGGGTCGGCTTTGCTTTATCAGCCGCCTTTTGCGCAAGACGACCTGCCTCAGCTTGAACCTTTGGATTTTGAGCTGCGCGCATAGCCAATCCGAAAAGCAAACGTCTAATCATTTGTGATATGCCCTTTTCCGTCTATTTGACATGTTTTACGCCTAATCAGACTAGCCTTTTTTTGGTCATAATGATATAAAAGCGTCACATTTTTTTCATTTTTTATGTTAGGACGTATTGTCAATGATTCCGCGCTATGCTCGCGAGGAAATGACCGCCTTATGGTCACCTTCCACAAAATTCCAAATCTGGTTCGAAATTGAAGCACATGCTTGTGACGCACAGGCTAAATTAGGTGTTATCCCCACAGAAGCGGCGGCCGCCGTATGGGAACGCGGCCAGTTTGATATTGACCGTATTGATGAGATTGAGCGCGAAACAAAGCATGATGTCATCGCTTTTTTAACGAATCTGGCTGAATATGTGGGCCCAGAGGCACGCTTTGTGCATCAAGGCATGACGTCATCAGACGTTCTGGACACGACATTGGCCGTTCAGATGACAAGAGCTAGCGATATTTTGATGGCTGGCCTTGACCGTCTTTGTGCGGCGCTTGAAAAACGCGCCCATGAGTTTAAAATGACGCCTACCATTGGCCGCTCTCATGGTATCCATGCTGAACCAACAACCTTCGGGCTAAAGCTGGCCGGTCATTACGCTGAAATGGACAGATGCCGCAAGCGTCTTGCCGATGCCAGAGCCGAAATTGCGACATGTGCTATTTCAGGCGCGGTTGGCACATTTGCGCATATTGAACCGTTCGTAGAAGAGCATGTAGCCGCCAAGATGGGGCTTGAGATTGAACCTGTTTCAACACAAGTCATCCCCCGTGACCGCCATGCAATGTTCTTTGCTATTTTGGGTGTGATTGCCAGTTCGGTTGAACGGCTCGCCACCGAAGTGCGCCATTTGCAACGCACCGAAGTCAGAGAAGCGGAAGAGTTTTTCTCAGCCGGCCAAAAAGGCTCATCAGCCATGCCGCATAAGCGCAACCCTGTATTGACCGAGAACCTTACCGGCCTTGCACGCATTGTCAGAGCCGCGGTAACACCGGCGCTTGAAAATGTTGTTCTATGGCATGAAAGAGATATCTCGCATTCATCTGTTGAGCGTATGTTTGGCCCTGATGCGACAATCACACTTGATTTTGCCTTGCACCGCGCGGCGAATGTGGTTGAAAATCTGCTTGTCTATCCTGAAAAGATGCAGGCCAATCTTGATGCGCTTGGCGGCCTTGTTCACTCACAGCAGGTTTTGCTGGCATTGACGCAAAAAGGCGCGAGCCGTGAAGATAGCTATAAGATGGTTCAGCGCAATGCGATGGAAGTCTGGGCAGGTAATGGCAATTATCTTGATTTGCTCAAAGGCGATCATGATGTTGCGGGCTATTTATCGCCTGATGAGCTTGATGCGCTCTTTGATTTGGGCCAGCATTTCAAACATGTTGATACCATCTTTAACCGTGTTTTTTCAGCGTCTTAGAAGGGCTATCACATGACACGTAAAATGCTTTATGAAGGCAAAGCCAAGATTTTGTTTGAAGGCCCTAATGAGGGGCAAATCATCCAATATTTCAAAGATGATGCGACCGCTTTTAATGCTGAAAAGAAAGATAGCATTTCGCAAAAAGGTGTGTTGAACAACCTTATCTCAGCGCATTTGCTCCCTGCCCTTGGCAATATTGGCATCCCGCACCATTTCATTGAGCGTCTGAATTTGCGTGAACAGCTTGTGAAGCAAGTTGAGATTGTGCCGATTGAAGTGATTGTCCGCAATGTCGCGGCCGGCTCTATCTGCAAGCGCCTTGGCCTGACTGAAGGTGAGCCAATGCCTGCGCCATTGATTGAGTTTTGCCTGAAAGATGATGCGCTTGGTGACCCTGTGGTGGCGCGTGAGCATATCACGGTGCTTGGCTATGCCGATGATGATGAGCTTGATGAAATTGTCTATCTGACAGAGAAGATTAACGACTTCCTAACAGGCCTATTCTTTGCGATTGGCGTGCGTTTGATCGATTTCAAACTCGAATTTGGGCGCCTTGAGAGTGAAGATGGCTATGAGATTATCTTGGCAGATGAAATCAGCCCTGATAATTGCCGCCTCTGGGATAGTGAGACGAATGAAAAGATGGATAAGGACAGGTTCCGCCGCGATCTAGGCGGGCTTGTCGAAGCCTATAGTGAGATTGCCAAACGCCTTGGCCTTAATATCGAATTTGAAGCGAAAAGCTAGCGAGGAAAATCATGAAAGTTACGGTTAACATTTCTTTGAAAGAGGGCGTATTAGACCCGCAAGGTCGCGCTGTTGAACGTTCACTGGCCTCAATCGGCTTTACCGAAGCAAGCAATGTGCGCATTGGCAAGCAAATCACATTGGATGTGGATGCCGAAGATACCGCCAGAGCGCATCAGCGTGCCGCGCGCATGTGTGAGCAAATCTTGGCAAACACGGTTATCGAAGATTACGAAATTACCATTGAAGAAGACCAATGAGAGTAGCTGTAGTTATTTTCCCCGGCTCTAATTGCGACCGCGATATGATGGTGGCAATTGAGCGTATCACCGGTCGCCGCCCCCAGATGGTGTGGCATAAAGAAACAGGTCTTGATGCGGCTGATCTTGTCATCGTGCCTGGCGGCTTTTCTTTTGGCGATTATTTGCGCTGTGGGGCTTTGGCCGCACGCTCTCCTATCATGGAAGCTGTGTTGGACCATGCCAGCAGAGGCGGCGCTATTTTGGGCGTCTGTAACGGTTTTCAAATCTTGCTCGAAACAGGCCTTCTTCCCGGCACTTTGGTCAAGAATAAAGGCCTTAAATTCATTTGCCGCAGCACAAATCTGCAAGTGCAAGAAACCATCTCTTCGCCCTTTACATCAGGGCTTGAGGCAGGCTCACAGCTAGCTATACCGGTTGCGCATAATGAAGGTAATTATTTTGCCGATGAAGATACATTGGCAAGCTTGCGCGATAATGGCCAAATTGCCCTCACCTATGTGAACGGCCCTGCTTTTGGCCCGAGCAATCCAAATGGTTCAGCCCATGATATCGCCGGCATCCTATCACCGAATGGCCGTATTATGGGGATGATGCCGCACCCTGAACGTGCCGCAGATCCTGATATTGGCAATAGCGACGGCCTGATTTTCCTTAAAAACGCAGTTGAAATGGTGGCAGCATAATGAGTACGCGAGAAATGACATTTGATGATGCCGCCTCTATGGGGCTATCGCATGATGAGTGGGAGCTTATCCTAACGCGTCTTGAGCGTGTGCCAAACCAATGCGAGCTTGGCATTTTTTCAAGCATGTGGTCAGAGCATTGCTCTTACAAATCATCGAAAAAATGGCTTAAGACACTGCCAACCGAGGCAGAGCATGTGATCCAAGGCCCCGGTGAGAATGCTGGCGTCATTGATATTGGTGATGGCAAGGCGATTATCTTTAAGATTGAAAGCCATAATCACCCCTCTTTTATTGAGCCTTATCAAGGTGCGGCCACAGGTGTCGGCGGTATTTTGCGTGATGTTTTCACAATGGGCGCGCGTCCAATCGCGCTTTTGAATGCGCTTCGTTTTGGCGAGGCCACGAATGAGAAAACAGCGCACCTCATCAATGGGGTTGTGGCTGGTATTGGCGGCTATGGTAATTGTATCGGCATCCCAACCGTGGGCGGCGAGACGAATTTCCATAAATCCTATAATGGCAATATTTTGGTCAATGCGATGGCTGTTGGCTTGGCTGATAATGATAAGATTTTCTATTCAGCGGCGACAGGTGCTGGCAATCCTGTAATTTATGTGGGGGCCAAAACAGGTCGTGATGGCATTCACGGCGCAACAATGGCATCAGCTGAGTTTTCAGAAGAAACAGAATCAAAGCGCCCAACAGTACAGGTGGGCGATCCCTTCACTGGCAAGCTTTTGATGGAAGCCTGTCTTGAGTTAATGGCCGCAAACGCAGTTCTATCTATCCAAGATATGGGCGCGGCTGGCCTGACCTCATCATCTGTTGAGATGGCCTCTAAGGGCGGTCTTGGGATGGAGATGGATCTTGATCTTGTGCCTGTGCGCGAAGATGGCATGAGCGCTTATGAGATCATGCTATCAGAAAGCCAAGAGCGTATGTTGATGGTTATCGACCCTGCGCAAACAGAGACAGCGCGCGCTATCTTTGAGAAATGGGATCTTGATTTCATGCCGATTGGCGCGGTCACAGAAACAGGTCGTCTTGTCTTGAAAAAAGATGGCGTCATCGCCTGTGATATCCCCATTGATCCGCTGGTTGATGATGCGCCTGAATATGACAGACCGCATGATGCGATAAAGCCTCTGCCTGTGCTGTCCGCTCGTGATGTCTCATCTGATAAATCAGTTACCTCTTTGCTTGTTGAGTTGATGGGCGGCGCTGATTTGGCCTCTCGTCGTTGGATTTATGAGCAATATGACAGTGATGTGATGGCAGATACGTTTGCAGCCTCTGGCGGCGATGCGGCTATGGTGCGTGTGCATGGCTCACAAAAGGGCGTAGCACTTAGCACTGATTGTACACCGCGCTATGTCTATGCTGATGCCTTTGAAGGTGGCAAGCAAGCTGTGGCAGAATCCTATCGCAATGTCTGTGCAACAGGTGCGACTGCGTTGGCGGTGACGAACAACCTGAACTTTGGTAATCCTGAACGCCCTGAGATCATGGCACAGATTGTCGGCTCTGTTAAAGGCATGGGCGAGGCTTGTACGGCGCTTGGCACACCTGTCGTATCTGGCAATGTGTCCTTGTATAATGAAACAGATGGCGAGGCTATCTATCCGTGCCCTGTTATCGGCATGGTCGGCACAATTGACGATGTCAAAACCGCGATTGGCGCAGGCCTAACAGGTACGGGCAAAAGCCTTTATGTTGTTGGTCAGGCTGATGATAATGATGGCTGGCTTGGCGCAAGCCTTGTCGCCGCATCGCTTGGCTATGGTGATGATTATGCACCGCCGCCCGTTGATCTGGCGGCTGAAAAGGCTCATGGTGAATTTATTATCCAAGCAGTGGCAGGCAAGCATATCCTAGCCGCACATGATATCTCAGATGGTGGCTTGCTTGTCGCCGTTGCTGAGATGGCGCTAAAAGGGCGTCAGGGTGCTGATCTGTCTATCCAGCCAAGCCTTGCGGCTTGTTTTGGTGAAGGTCAAGCCCGTTATGTGGTTGTCGCTGATGATGATACCGCGCTTGAAGCCGCCGCTGGGGCCGCCTGTGTGCCTGTCATGAAAATCGGCACAGTGACCGAGGCTGGCAGTGATGGTTTTGGTGAGTTGAAATTGTCAGGTGCTGATACCATATCACTATCAGAGCTATTTGCGCTAAATGAGGCTTTTGTGCCGCGCATTGCAACGGCCTAACAAGCCCCTCATAAGGAGACTTTAAAATGGCAATGGAAGCACATGAAATTGAAAGACTCATAAAAGAGGCTTTCCCTGATGCTGTGGTTCAAATTGAAGATTTGCGCGGTGATGGTGACCATTATGGTTGCCTCGTTGAAACGGCCGCCTTTGAAGGTAAGAACCGCGTTCAACAGCACCAAATGGTCTATAAGGCCCTTGGTGGCCGCATGGGCGGTGAATTGCATGCCCTTGCCTTGCAAACACGTCTACCAAAGTAATTACGTTATTAAAAAAGGGGTATTCCCATGTCAGAACAAGCTGTATTAGACCAAATCAAAGCTGAAATTGACGGCACAGATGTTGTGCTATTCATGAAAGGCACACCTGTATTCCCGCAATGTGGTTTCTCTGCCGCTGTTGTTGGTGTGCTATCACATGTCGGCGTTCAATTCAAAGGCGTTAATGTTCTTGAAGATGACGCTGTCCGCCAAGGCATTAAAGATTTCTCAGACTGGCCAACAATCCCTCAGCTTTATGTAAAAGGTGAGTTTGTTGGTGGTTGTGACATCATCAGAGAAATGTATGAAACAGGTGAGCTGATGGAAATGTTCAGCACACATGGCGTGAATGTACAGCCTGCGGGCTAGTCACCACTAACAGCTTCATCAAGCTGGTCGATATTAAAACTGCGCGTTTCCTCAACCTTGGCAATGCGCAGTTGAAACCATAGGTAAAATTCTTCGCGTCCATGGCGTTTGGCAATCATATGCTCGCCATGTCGACCCCAAGCGGCGATAGCCTCACGCGTCTCCCAATAAGACACTGTGATGCCAATCTCATCATCACCTCTGACTGATTCCACCCCCAAAAAGCCTGGTTGCGTCTTGGCAAGCTCGACCATCCTATCACTCATCATCGGATAGAGATCACGCCCCTGTTCACTGCGCTGGTTGGTGAATATGCAGGCGTAATATGTTTTTGGCCAATCTGTCATAGGCGCATCCTTATCTTAAGAGACTTGTTCTATCCCAGATTATCACAATTCATAATTTGGATAAAAAAATAGCGCTGCAGAGGAGCAACGCTATTTTTATAAATCTGTGTATCGCTAGCGATGAATTAACGTGAGTAATATTCAACCACTAGATTTGGTTCCATCTGTACTGGATAAGGCACCTCATCCAAAGTTGGAATACGCACGAATGTGACAGTCATCTTATCGTGATCTGCTTCTACATATTCAGGCACATCACGCTCTGTTGAAGATACACCTTCAAGGATAGCAGGGATTGTCTTTGACTTTTCTTTCAATGACAACACATCACCTGGCTTCAAGACAACTGAACCAATGTTACAGCGCTTGCCGTTCAACATCACGTGGCCGTGGTTGATAAGCTGGCGTGCTGCGAAAACTGTTGGGGCAATCTTTGAGCGGTACAACACAGCGTCCATGCGTGTTTCAAGAATACCAATCAAGTTTTGACCTGTATCACCACGAAGACGGGCTGCCTCAGCGTAATAACGCTTAAAGGCCTTCTCGCCAATGTTACCGTAATAGCCTTTAAGCTTTTGCTTAGCCATCAACTGAATACCGAAATCAGTTGGCTTTTTGCGACGCTGGCCATGCTGACCTGGTGCGCTGTCACGGTTGTTAAGAGGTGATTTTGCACGACCCCATAGGTTTACACCTAGGCGACGGTCGATTTTATGCTTAGCGCTATGGCGCTTATGATCTGACTTAGGAGCCATTTTCTTTTCCTTTATTTTTGCCCGATAGTGCCAAATGGCCGGGAACATAACCCTTATGATTATGCACCACTTTCTCAGGAGATGGCCGCAAATTACTAAATTCAGCCAAAAAGTCAAGGCCCTGCTTTATATAAGGCCTATTTTTCGCGCCCAAGCATCGATAAAATGCCATGCCACGTTTGCAACTCTTGCTTTGTCGGCTCTGCTCGTGTGAAAAAGGCGCGCATATTGCGGTTTACAATCGGCCCCATCTCTGCTGTCGCAAAGAATCCCTTCTCATCCAACATTTGCTCAAAACGGTCAAAAAAGAAATCGCGCTCTTGGATAGTCGCACGCTCTGGCCAATGGTCATCTGTCTCTTTTATAGGCGTCTCATCAGCGCGCAAAGCCGCCATCCGCCATTCCCAAGACATCATTAAAACGGCTTGGCCAAGATTAAGGCTAGGAAAATCAGGATTCAAATCAGCCGAGACGATATAATCGGCCATCACAGCCTCATCATTATCCATACCAGAGCGTTCAGCCCCAAATAAAAAGGCAATCCGCTTACCAGCCTCCTGGGCTTTGGCAACACTCATCTCAGCCGCGCCTCTAGGGTCTAGCGTTGGTTTAACGAGGTCACGCATACGTGCGGTTGTCGCAAAGGCAAGCACGACATCATGCATCGCCGCGCCAATATCATCGAAGACACGCGCATTATCAAGAATATCAGCCCCCGAAGCCGCCATAGGGCGCGCGGCAGGGTTAGGCCAGCCATCACGCGGCGCCACAAGACGTAGCTCACTGATGCCACAATTCTTCATCGCACGCGCGCTAGAGCCAATATTCTCCCCCATTTGAGGGCGTAGTAGAATAATGACAGGCGGCTGGCTAAGGGCCGAATTTGCCATGCTTAGCGTGCCTTTGGGACAACTGCCCCATCGCGGTGAAGCTTGTAGCGCATCCCATCAGCCAAGGCCATAACAGACGCATCAATTATATTGGTCGAAACACCGCATGTGCGCCAGATATGCTGGCTATCATCGGCGAATTCAATCAGCACACGCGTGACCGCCCCTGTGCCCTCATCCCCATTTTGCGGCTCCAAAATACGAACCTTATAATCTGTTAGCTCAACCGATGATAACAGCGGATAGGCATCAATAAGCGCTTTGCGCAGGGCATTATCAACCGCATGCACAGGCCCGTTGCCAAAGCCAACCTCATCATGCGTATTACCGCCGACCTGAACAGAGGCAGTGGCCTCAGATTCAACCACCAACTCGCCCTTCGCATTAAAGCGACGCTCATCTGTAACCCGGAAACGCCCTATCGCAAAAAAGTCAGGCAATTCGCCCAACGCGTCACGCGCCATAAGCTCAAAGCTGGCCTCAGCTGAATCAAATGACCAGCCTTGAAACTCTTTGTCTTTCACGGCTGCCATCAGGCGGTCAAGACGCTCATCCTTGGCATCGATGCTGATACCAACCTCTTGAAAACGCGCCAAGATATTCGACTTGCCTGTTTGATCAGAGACCAAGAATTGACGCTGATTACCAACGCTTTCAGGTGTCACATGCTCATAGGTGCGCGGGTCCTTTTGGGCCGCAGAGGCATGCAAGCCCCCCTTATGCGCAAAAGCCGCCGCCCCGACATAAGGCGCGTGCGCATTGGGTGTGCGGTTCAAGCGATCATCGACCATGCGCGATAATGTGACAAGCTTTGGCAATTTTTCAGCCGCAATATTTGTCTCATAACCAAGCTTTAGCATCAAATTTGGGATAAGCGTAATAAGGTCTGCATTCCCGCAACGCTCACCAAGGCCGTTAATCGTGCCTTGAATTTGACGCGCGCCTGCTTTGACCGCCGCCAATGAGTTCGCAACCGCCATGCCCGTGTCATTATGACAGTGAATACCGAGATTAACCTCTGGCAAAAACGCTTTGGTCTCTGCCACAATATCATAGATCTCATCAGGCAATGAGCCGCCATTTGTATCGCACAAGACCACCCAAGCCGCACCGCCATCATAAGCGGCCTTAACGCACGCAAGCGCAAATGCCTTGTTCGCCTTGAAGCCATCAAAGAAATGCTCACAATCAAACATAGGCTCACGCCCTTTTGCGGCAATCGCGGCAATAGAGGATGTGATCATCGCAAGGTTTTCGTCCAAAGAGATGTTCAAGGCCGTTTCAACATGGAAATCCCACGTCTTACCCACAAGGCATGTGCCATCTGTCTCAGCGCCAAGAACCGCGGCAAGGCCGGGGTCATTATCGGCCGAACGACCAGCACGTCTTGTCATGCCAAAAGCGATGAATTTTGAATTCTTTAAGGCTGGCGGGGCACCAAAAAACGCATCATCTGTCGGGTTAGCGCCGGGCCAGCCACCTTCGACATAATCAATGCCAAAATCATCAAGCGCTTGGGCAATCGCAATTTTATCAGCGACAGAAAAATCAATGCCTCTGGTCTGTCCGCCATCGCGTAGGGTTGTGTCAAATAAATAGACGCGCTCGCTTGTCATGATTAGGTCCTGATTGCCTTAATTAAGATGCCATTTACGGCCATTACTATCGTTACCGCTTTGTTTTACGCAACTTCATGAATTTTGGCAAATAAAGCGGTCTATCTGCCAAAGCCTCTATGATTATGATTGACGCTCCCAGCTGGTGCCATCTGCCCCATCTAGCAAGGCGATACCAGCCGCTGATAGCGTATCTCTTATCTCATCTGCACGCGCAAAATCTCTGGCGGCACGTGCCTTTTGGCGCTCTTCTATCAAGCCATCAATCTCATCATCTGACAGCGCACCTTCTTGTGCCTCACCGCGCACCCAGCTTGCTTCATCTTGCGTTAACAGGCCCAGCAAATTGGCAGATGCCCTTAACGAAGCCGCCGCCGCCCTATCGCCTTGATTAGCTTGCTTTGCCAGACGATGCAGAACTGATAGTGCCAAGGGTGTGTTTAAATCATCTGACAAGGCGGCCAGAAAATCTGCATCAGCCACCTCTGCGGCACTTACATCACCTGCCGCACGATACAGCCTATCAAGCGCTTGTTTTGCCTCCGTGACAGACCCATCAGAATAATCAAGCGGCGCACGGTAATGCGCATTCAGCAACGCGTAACGCACAGCCTCGCCGCGATGTTTTTCAAGCGCATCACGAACGGTGGTGAAATTGCCCAATGATTTTGACATCTTCTCACCATCAAC
This sequence comes from Alphaproteobacteria bacterium UBA685, assembly GCA_002299005.1. Taxonomy (GTDB): domain Bacteria; phylum Pseudomonadota; class Alphaproteobacteria; order Puniceispirillales; family Puniceispirillaceae; genus UBA685. The sequence continues at coordinate 13,633 of DBMZ01000183.1, forward strand.
GGTCACATAGCCATTATGCACCCAATAATGTGCCATCGCCTTGGTGCCATGCGCACAACAGCTTTGGGCAATCTCATTCTCATGATGAGGGAAGATCAAATCAAGGCCGCCTGCGTGAATATCAAACTCTTTATCAAGATAAACAGCCGACATAGCAGAACATTCAATATGCCAGCCAGGTCGACCCCTGCCCCATGGGCTATCCCAGCCGGGCGCGTTATCATCGGACGGCTTCCATAAGACAAAATCACCCGCGTCACGCTTATAGGGCGCCACCTCAACACGCGCACCAGCACGCATCATCTCAAGTGTCCGATTAGATAATTTGCCATAATCATCCATCGTGCCAATCGCAAACAGCACATGACCCTCTGCTTCATAGGCATGGCCCTTGGCAATCAGCGCTTCAATCATCGCAATCATCTCAGCAATATGATGCGTCGCGCGAGGCTCAACATCAGGCGCCTTCACATAGAGCGCCTCAGCATCTGCGTGAAAGCGTTCTATCGTCTCTTCACAAAGCTGGTCGATTGAAATAGCCCTATCGGCCGCGCGCTGGTTAATCTTATCATCAACATCTGTGATATTGCGCACATAGGTCACTGAGGGGTATTGCTGGCGCAAAAGGCGCACTAGCACATCAAAGACAACCAATGGACGGGCATTGCCGACATGAATATTATCATAGACCGTCGGCCCACAAGCATAGATCCCAACATGCCCGTCTTTCAAAGGCACGAAATCCTGTTTCTCACGCGCTAATGTGTTGAACAGACGCAAAGCCATTAGGCATCCCCTGACAATCTGGCAATCAGACGCTCACGACCAATAAAAGGCAATAGGCCCGCAACCTCAGGGCCCGCATCGCGGCCTGTCAGCGCGAGGCGAAGCGGCATGAATAGGCCGCGCCCTTTGGCGCCAGTGGCCTCGCTAATGGCCTTTGTCCAAGGCTTCCATATATCGCTTGTGATTGGCCCGTCTGGCAGAGCGGTAATCGCGGCGGCGCATAGGGCCTTATCTTCGATGATTGTGCTGATATCATCATGGCAGATTGCCCACCATATTGCGGCATCTTCGACTTTGTCCAAATTGCCTCTGACCGCCAGCCAAAACCCCTCATCAGTGATGTTGAGTGCTGATAATTCACCGCTGACATCTGCAAATGAGAGCGCTTGTATCAATTTGGCGTTCAAAGAGGCTAATTCGGCTGGATCAAACTTCGCGGTGGCGCGGCCATAGCTGGTGATATCAAACCCTGCGATAACATCTGCCATTGTCTCAAAGAGGGTGATCGGCTGTGAGGTGCCAATACGCGACAACAAAGACGCGATGGCTTCTGCGCGCATACCATTGCCGCGCAATTCTTCAATAGACAGGCTACCAATACGCTTTGAGAGGCCTTCCCCATCTGCGCCCGCAAGTAGTGCCATATGCCCCATTTGCGGTGCTTTGGCGCCAAGCGCTTCGAACAGCTGGATTTGTGCCGCAGAATTTGTCACATGATCTTCACCGCGCAAAATGGTCGTAATCTCATGATCAATATCATCAACAACAGATGCCAACGTATAGATATAGCGGCCATCTTCGCGGATAATGACAGGGTCTGACAGGGCCGACATGTGATAGGCAACATCTCCTCTGACAAGGTCTGTCCATGTGACTTCTTCATCTGTTAGGCGGAAGCGATAATGCGGCTTGCGCCCTTCTGCCTCATAGGCCGCTTTTTGCTCATCACTCAGCTTTAAGGCCGCTCTATCATAGACAGGTGGACGGCCCGCATTTAGCTGTGCTTTGCGCTTAAGGGCAAGTTCTTCAGCCGTCTCATAGCACGCATAGGCGCGGCCTGTTTCAATCAGATGACTAAGCGCCCAATCATAGCGTGCGATGCGGTCTGATTGTCTGTCTTCACAGTCCCAGCCCATGCCCATCCATTGCAAATCAGCGCGAATAGCGGCTTCAAATTCAGCCGTTGAACGCTCTGTGTCCGTATCATCAATGCGCAACATAAAGGTGCCGCCATTGGCTCTGGCATAGAGATAATTCACCAAGGCTGTGCGCAAATTACCAACATGCAATTTACCTGTTGGGCTCGGGGCAAAACGAACTTTTGGCATAGAAGAAGTCACTATCATGTCTCCGATGAAGGATGGGTCACAGGCACAAAACCTGATGTTAAAGGAAGGCGTCTATCACGGCCAAAGGCGCGCGTGGTAATCTTGGGGCCCGGCGCCGATTGGAAGCGTTTATATTCAGCGCGGAATAACAAGCGAGATACGCGCATCACCTCATCCGCATCATAGCCACGTGCGATGATATCGCTTGGTGCGGCCATCTCTTCTGTGAGTGCCTGCAAAATCGCGTCAAGCACCTCATAAGGGGGCAGACTATCTGTATCCTGCTGATCAGGGCGCAATTCAGCTGATGGCGGCCTTGTGATAATACGCGGCGGCGTCACCTCGCCCTCAGGCCCAAGCGCACCGCGCGGCATATGCGCATTGCGCCACCTTGCCAAATCAAAGACAAGCGTCTTCCAGACATCCTTCAAAGGCGCAAAGCCGCCACACATATCCCCATAAAGCGTGGCATAGCCAGCCGCATATTCTGATTTATTACCGGTGGTTAGGATCATATCACCGAATTTATTCGACAAAGCCATCAATAAAAGACCGCGCAAGCGTGACTGGATATTCTCTTCTGTCACATCAACAGGCTTATCCGCAAATAACGGGGCCATCATCTCATCGACCGCCGACATGCCTTTGCCGATAGGCACCGTATCAATCCGGATGCCAAGACGCGCCGCCATATCATCAGCATCAAACTTCGAAATATCAGCTGTATAACCAGATGGCAGCATCAAACAGCGCACCTGTTCAGGGCCAAGCGCATCAACAGCTAAGATTGCCACAAGCGCGGAATCAATCCCCCCCGATAGGCCAAGCGCCACACCGGGAAAGCCATTTTTGGTCACATAATCACGCACCGATAACATCAACGCGCGATAAATCTGTGAAAGCCCTTCTTCAGGCGGCGAAATCTGTCCAGTTAGCGTAAAGGGCCCACCAAGAGATTGCTGGCAATGCACAAGCGATACTGCCTCACTCATCATCGGCAATTGCGCGGCTAGCTGGCCTTTTAGGTTGAGCGCAAAAGACCCGCCATCGAAAATAAGCTCATCCTGACCGCCCACCATATTCACATAGATGAAAGGCAATTGTGTCTCAGTCATACGCGCAACACCGTGCGCCATACGGCTATCAGTCTTGCTTTGCTCAAATGGCGAGGCATTCAGCGAGACAATCATATCAGCCCCGCTCTCTGCTTGTGTCTCACACACATCTGGCCACCAGATATCTTCGCAAATCGCCAACCCGATTTTGACACCGCGCACCATCACAGGGCCTTTGAGATCCCCTTGGGCGAAATGACGCTTATCATCAAACACGCCATAATTCGGAAGCGCCACCTTATCACGGCGTCCTAATATTTCGCCCTTATCAATCACAAAGGCCGCGTTATAGAGCTTATCGCCTGCTTTGTGAGGCGCGCCAATGATGATAGCAGGCCCGCCATCACGGCTAATCTCTACAAGCTCGGCTATCGCATCATCAATCGCGGCCATAAAATCAGCGCGCAAGACAAGGTCATCACAAGGATAGCCTGATAAAAACATCTCTGGTGAGACAATCACATCAGCCCCAAGCGAGGCCGCACGCTCTCTTGCTTGGATAAAGCTTTTGGCATTATCTGATACATGGCCCACATGCGCATTTAACTGGGCAAGTGCGATCGCTAATTTTGTCATCACATCACCCTATTCAGCCGCTTGATTGCGCAAAAGGAACTCTCTGCCAAGCTTTACACGCGCAACGCCATCATATTGGATAATATCAGCGGTTGCATAAGTTTCAGTCCATTTTTCGGGCAAATAAGAGCCTGTGCCGATCATATCAACAGGTGCCCTCGCAAGCGAGAATATGCGGCATTTATCAGGGCCAAAGCCGCTTGAGGCGACAATCTTCACCAATGGATAGCCTGCCGCATCTAATGTCTCGCGCAAATGCCATATCGCCGCCGCGCTCACCCCTGTGCCCATCAGCTGTTTTAGCTCATCCTCAGACCGATAGCCTCTGATAGCCTCAGGCACATGGCGGTCTAGGACAGCGTATGATTCTTGCGTATCAAGGCCTTGCGCAAAACGCCCGCCATGCGTATCAAGTCGAATGGCCAAGCGCCCTTCGGCTGCCAATGATTTGAAATGCGCACAGACAGCCAGCGTATCATCCACCTCTTTGCCGAAATAATCGACCAGAACGGTCAAAGGCTTATCAGGGAATTTGGCATGAAACATCTTAGCCGCGTCGAGCGTTGAGCCCGCATAGCCGACCAGCGCGTGCGGCATGGTGCCAAGACCTGCCTCAATGCCAAAAAAATGCGCTGTGGCATCGGCCGCACAGCCAATAAAACCAACCGCATCTGATTTCAATTTTGCTTTTGCAGAGCCAACAGACGCCCCATAGGCCATTAAATCTGCCATATCAGACCC
>DBMZ01000183.1:18449-22302 GCA_002299005.1 Alphaproteobacteria bacterium UBA685
AATAACGGCTCACCAGCGCCAACCCATGCACCTTCTTTATGGAGCCATTCAATCTCAAACTGCTCACCTCTGACACGCCCCATTTCAAGCAACCAATCAGTTGCCAGCTTGGGCGCTAATGTCACAGGACGCCTCATAAAGATGGCGTAGGTCACCATGGCATCGCCATTATCTTGGACGATCTGCTTTGTTAGATTAAAATAACTATCGGTCAGGTGAGGCTGCTGCTCACTTGACGGCCCTTTTGAGGCTATCTTCGGTGACATTTAACCCTCTAATCAGCCAGCCTTTGAAAGCTGCCTTTGGCTATCACGACGCTTTTTCATCAAATCAGCCAGTAAGAATGATAGTTCTAGCGATTGTGCCGCGTTCAAACGTGGGTCACAATGTGTATGGTAACGATCGCCAAGGCGCGCTTCTGTCACTTCTACAACACCACCAACACATTCGGTTACATTCTGGCCAGTCATCTCGAAATGGACACCGCCAGCATAGGTACCAAGCGCATCATGCACATCAAAGAAACCAGCGACTTCTTTCATCACATCATTAACGCGGCGGGTCTTATAGCCTGTTGAGGCCTTGACCGTATTGCCATGCATTGGATCTGAACACCAGACGACATTCGCCCCATGCTCTTTGACAGCTTTGACCAATGGCGGCAGTTTTTCTGTGACAATATCAGCGCCCATGCGTGCGATAAGCGTCAAGCGACCTGGAATATTCTCAGGGTTCAGCCTATCAATCAGGCGACGCAGATCATCTGTGTCCATTGACGGGCCACATTTCAAACCAATCGGGTTGTTAATGCCGCTCATATATTCAACATGCGCACCGTCTAGCTGTCTTGTTCTATCGCCAATCCAGACCATATGGGCTGAGGTTGTAAACCAGCCCTTTTCGTCTGTGATGGTATCTTTGCGCGTTAAATTCTCTTCATAATTCAGCAACAAGGCTTCATGGCTTGTGAAGAAATCAGTCTCAGCCATCTGCATAGATGTTTTGCTGTTGATACCGCATGCTTCCATGAAGGCAAGGCTCTCTTCAATGCGAGATGCCAACGCTTCGAAACGCTCTGCTTGCTTGGTGTCTGTGATATAATCTGTTGTCCATTTATGAACTTGCGTCAAATCAGCCATACCGCCGCTTGAAAAAGCGCGCAACAGGTTCAAGGTTGAGGCAGATTGCTCATAGACTTGCAACAATCTATGCGGGTCTGGAATACGGCTTTCTTTATCAAACTCAATCCCATTGACCATATCACCGCGGTAAGAGGGCAATTCAATCCCGCCCACAGTCTCAAAACCAGAAGAACGAGGCTTTGCGAACTGACCAGCCATACGACCGACCTTAACGATAGGCATAGAGGCACCGAATGTCAGAACAACGGCCATTTGCAAGAAGACTTTGAAGCTATCACGGATGTTATTGGCTGAGAATTCAGCGAAAGATTCCGCACAATCACCGCCTTGCAACAAGAAGGCTTCGCCATTTGCCACCTTGCCCAATTGATCGCGCAAGCTCTGCACTTCGCCTGCGAAAACAAGGGGCGGCTTTTGAGAAAGACGCTCTTCAACGCTCTTCACGGCCTCTTGATCAGGATATTCTGGCACTTGCAGAATAGGATGGTCACGCCAGCTTGATGGATTCCAGCTCATTATAATACCTTCTTTGCTTTACTTTAAGGTGTTTAATCAGAAGCCACATCATAGACCAAAAGAACAGTGATTCAAAGGGTTTCCTTCACATATCACTGTGCTTTTCTGTGATCAGCCAAAAGCTGTCTGATGTGTGAAATGTGACGCGCCTAATCCGCTCTTGGCGTGCGCATTGTCACAAACTCTTCGGCGGCTGTTGGATGAATACCCACAACAGCGTCAAAATCGGCCTTTGTCGCACCCATTTTCACAGCGATTGCAATACCTTGCATAATCTCAGCCGCATCTGGCCCAACCATATGCACGCCCATGACTTTATCAGAGGTTTTATTGACGATTAGCTTCATATAGGTCTGTTCTTGCCGCCCTGAAAGCGTGTTACGCATAGCGCGAAAACGGCTTTCAAAGACCGTGATCTCTGCCCGTTCTGCGGCCTCTGCTTCGCCAAGGCCAACGGTGGCAATTTGCGGTGTGCTAAAAACAGCTGAGGCAATCGTATCATGGCTCATAATACGCGGCTTATTGCCATAAAGCGTATCTGCCAGCGCATGCCCCTCACCAATCGCGACAGGCGTCAGATTGATGCGGTCAGTGACATCACCCACCGCATAGATTGAGGCAACCGAGCTTTGGGAGGCGTCATTCACCTTCACAGCCCCACCAGGTGCCAGCGCAACGCCCACATCCTCAAGGCCAAGCCCGTCAATTTTCGGCTTGCGGCCTGTTGCGCCCATCACCACATCAACGCGCAGCTCTGTGCCATCTTGCAATGTGACTATTTTCTCAGCGCCCTCATTTGCAATAGATGCAATTTGCGCATGGGCATGCATATGCACCCCTCTATCAGCCATCGCTTTGGTGACATGCGCGCGCACATCCTCATCAAAACCACGAAGCGGCATATCGGCGCGATAGACCAAATGAACCTCTGTACCCAAGGCATTCAAAAGGCTCGCAAATTCAAGCGCGATATAACCGCCACCTTGAATGAGCATACGATTTGGCCGCTCTTTTAAATCAAGCACTTCATTAGAGGTAATGGCATGCTCTGCCAAACCGGGGATATCTGGCAAATAAGGCCAGCCGCCAACCGCGATTAAGATACGTTCCGCGCTATAGCTCTTGCCATTCACGCTTACCTCATGCGCGCCTGTGATAACGCCCTTGCCTTCTATGAGATTTGCGCCTGCATTGCGCAATAAGGTGCGATAGATGCCTTCTAGCCTATCAATTTCAACATCTTTGGCGGCGATTAATTTTGACCAATCATGCGTGGCGCCAGTGATATCCCAGCCAAAGCCAGCCGCATCTTCAAATTCATTGGCAAAAGCGGCCCCATAAACAAGCAGCTTTTTCGGCACACAGCCTCTGATAACGCATGTGCCACCGGGGCGCGATTCTTCGACCACAGCGACTTTTGCCCCATGAGCGGCCGAAATTCTAGCGGCTCTAACACCGCCTGAGCCCGCGCCAATAACAATTAAATCATAATCATAGGCCTGCTTGCTACTTTGCGTCATTTGCTGTCTCTCTTACTATCTATAACCCTTATAGGGACATAAGGTGCCGGCGCCCGATTGTCGAGTGCCAACCAGTAATTTAACACAGTAATTAACACAGCAATATAATCATGGCGCGCCTTATAAAAGCTCTTTTTCAAGCACTTGCGCCTCATCATGGGGCGCTTGCACTGATGGTATGCCTGCCTGCTCAAAAATGCAAAAAGCCAAATATTCAAAATTATGTAGATAAGCTATCAAGCGGCTTTGCGTTAAATCAGAGATATTGAGCATGTGATACAGGCTAACAGAGGCCGCACCTGAACAAATGCCAAACGTGTCCGTGCTGGTCGCATGGCTATCCTCGATAAGCAACATGGACATAAAACTAGCCAATAAGGGGCCACTGCCATCTCTGGCAAAGCTGGCATTCACGAACAGATAATCATCATTAAGCGTTGTCTCTATCTTTATCGTGATCGAGGCATTTTCATTTTTATAAAGCCAGACATGGGGGGAATAAAATTGCAGCCGCTCTTGGCCTAATTTATCTGCAAGCTTTGTTAATATGGCTGTCATCTCTTACCCCTTTTCACAACTCTTCATCATCTAAAAATATTTCGGGTTTTGATAGGCACCCTTACCGGTCGTTAGTTAATGAAAATCACATCGCGATAGATAGTTATGCAGGTGAAG
>DBMZ01000155.1:0-4284 GCA_002299005.1 Alphaproteobacteria bacterium UBA685
TGCCATCTGAGCTTGCCGGCCTTGACGGGCGTCCTGAGGCACGCAATTTGCTTGGTATTTATGCCGGCCTGTCATCACGTAGCCAAGAAGATGTGCTAGCTGAATTTGCAGGCCAAGGCTTTGGGGCTTTTAAGCCAGCTTTGGCAGAGCTTGCGATTGATGTCATCGCGCCTATTAGCGCTGAGATGAGACGCTTGCTGGGTGATGTGGCTGAGATTGATAACCAGCTGGCAAAAGGCGCGCGCCGTGCCCAAGCCATCGCTGAGCCGATTTTGGAAGACGTTAAAGAGATTGTGGGTTTTGTGTCCTAAAAGACACAATTGAGGGCCGATTATCTCTTTTCAGGCGGCGACCTATTTAAATCTTAGCTATGATCCCCTATATTAGGGGTCAATCACAATTTTTGATAAAGGGTGACAGGCTCATGTTTATTCAAACAGAAGATACACCAAATCCAGCGACATTGAAATTTATCCCTGGCACGGATGTTATGGGTCAAGGGACGGCTGATTTTCCGGATAAACAAAGCGCCGGCACATCGCCTCTTGCGCGTCGTCTTTTCCAAATTGATGGCATTGACGCGGTCTTTCTTGGGTCTGATTTTGTGACAGTCACAAAAGGGGATGACCAAGAATGGTTCACCCTAAAGCCATCGATTCTTGCCGGCATTATGGAGCATTACGCCTCTGGCCTGCCTGTGGTTGAGGCCCAAAGCAACGCTGATAGCGATGAGGGCGAAGAAGATGATGAGCTGGTGAAGCAAATCAAACATTTGCTTGATACCAGAGTGCGCCCAGCGGTGGCGATGGATGGCGGCGATATCGTCTTCCATGATTTCGAAGATGGGATTGTGACCCTATCAATGCAAGGCGCATGTTCAGGCTGTCCAAGCTCTACGGCGACTTTGAAGATGGGCATTGAAAATATGCTTCGTCACTATATCCCTGAGGTCAAAGAAGTACGCCCTGCCTAAAGGGTGGCTTGTTACCGAAAATTCTCTATGCAGGCTCTTTTTGAATAGTCGTTCCAGCAAAATAAGGTGAGTGTTATGGCACAAGAGAAGTCTCGTATCAAAAACCACCATTATATTTTGCTGTTGGTGCTAGCGGTGGCGCTTAGCTATGCTGGCCCGACATTGCTTGGGTTTAAATCACCGCGCCTGACGCCCAAAGATGCGTTGAGCCCGCTGCAAATCAAAGAATTAGAAGCCCAAGCTTTGCGCGAAGAGATCGTGACGCTGAATGAGCGGCTAGCGATGCTTGTGGCACGCAATAAATTATCTGAAAAAGCCCAAGAATTGGCGGTTGAAAAATCAAAAGACGCCCAAGAAGCGTTTGATGATGCGCAAGACCAAGCGCGCCTTGCCAATGATGCGTTTGATGAAGCTGACCTGAAAGATAAGGAAGCAAAGCAAGCGCTTGCCTATGCGCGGATGACCGAACAGCAAGCACGTGCGGCGCTAAAGCTTGCGAGTGAGAAAGAAAAAATCGCGCAATTAGCCCTCCAAGAGGCAGAACAATTACAGCAAGAAGCCAGCAAAGCATTGGCAAATGCTCAATCACAAAGCCGGCTTGCCAATCAAACATTGGCAGAGATTGAAGCGCTTGAGCAAAAGATAGCTGAATTAAATGCCGGCCTTGAAAAAGAAGCAGATGCACAAGATTTGGCGGATAAGGCGGATACGGCTGATAAAGATATCGTCTATCAAAATCGCCGCCTGCCAAATCCGGGCAGTCCGGTTATCGCCTTTGATGATAGGCTGGTGCCGCAACATAATATCACTGTGTTGCCAAAAGACCTTGATACGCTTGATGTAAAAGCTCGCAAAGAGACGTTTATTAAGCTGTTATTGCCGCTGATTATTCAAGCAAATGATGTCATCGCAGGGCGCCGTGATGCGCTTTTGCAAGCGATTGAGGCGGGCGATGAGGCGGTTATTGCGCGGCTGGCCAAATTATATGGGCTTGCAAAGTTCGAAGGTGATGCGGGCGCGCTTCATGAGCTGCTGTTGAACCGTATCGCCCCTGTGCCAAATTCATTAGCGCTTGCGCAAGCGGCGGTTGAATCAGGTTGGGGACAATCACGATTTGCCAAAGAAGGTAATGCGCTATTCGGGCAATGGGCATGGACGGCGGATGCTGGTATCAAGCCGCTAGATGCGTCAAACTCGCGCGCGGTTATTCGGTCTTTTGCCACGCTTTATGATTCTGTTTTTGCCTATATGCATAATTTGAACACGCATTTTGCCTATCAAGATTTCCGCGATGTGCGCGCGCAATCATTGGCAGATGGCAAGGTGCCAAGCGGCCTGTCATTGGCGCGTTATTTGACCGCCTATGCTGAGCTAGGTGAGAAATATGTCTACACATTGCAGGCGATGATTTTGCATAACCGCTTTGATATTTATGAACGCTATCAGCTGAAGAGCTAGCGCGTTAAAAACTGCCTGCCGAACCAGCGCCATCTGCCATCTTGTGCTGGCATGGTGCAGTTAATCCTGAAACGTGGCCCATCTAATGGCCCCGGCAATCTCACCTCAGCGCGTTTGCCCAAAAGTGAAACCTCAAGCTTGCCATATTTTGACGAGAAACAACGCAACTGATTCTTCGGCTCCATATCCTCTGATAGGGTGAAGCCATAAAAGGGCGGGTTTTGCGTAATCACCATATCTTGCGGTGTGATTTGTGTGACCACCAAAGGCAGGCCATTGGTCGCAAGCGCCAAGCGGTTGAGATCACCATAGGCCTCATTAAACGCAAAACGTGGCAGCTCAAAGGTCAAATCATCCTTATGCATGATGCCTGAATTTTGGCCAAAGGCGGCAATAAAGCCGGCCTCTTTGACAGCTTCGATAACGTCTAAATTATATTCACCATACGGGTAGGCGAATAATTCAGGGCGCAGGCCAAGCTCTGTGATAAAGCGCTCATTAGATGATGATAGCTCGTCTCTTACCGCCTCAGATGAGATGCGGTGCATGTGCGGATGGCTGTTTGTTTGCGAGCCCATCGTCACGCCTTGTGCCTGTAATTCACGCAATTGATCCCAGCTCATATAGCCGCGCAAATTGCGGTCAATCGGGCCTGTGGCAACAAATAAAGTGATTGGAAAACCAGCCTCTTTAAAGCGTGGCCAGCCTTTTTCATAGACAGATAAATAGGCATCATCAATTGAAATGGCGACGGTTCTATCAGGGACTGTTTGCCCTGATTGAAAGCGGTAAATGATGTCTGGCAAGGCCATCACATTAAACCCGCCTTCTTGCAAATAGGCGATATGCGCCTCAAGCTGTTCTAGGGTTGTGTTAGTGGAAGGATAGCGGCCTTCATCAAAGCGGTGATACATAATCACGCTGGCATGCGAGACGCCGTCTGCTTCTTGCGCGTGCAGGGCTGTGCTAAACGTGCCGCCGCCAAGCGTCAGTAGCGCGGCAAACATAAGCATAAATTGGCGTAACATATTGATAAATTTCATGACAAATAACTCGCCCAATCATCCCTTATTAACGTGCGTTAAAATAATATTATTTTGACCAAAGATGCAAGGAGAGTTACATCAATAACCATGATGACGACCCATAATGACACTAAAAATCAGACTGAAAATGACACTGCTAATGAAACGGGTAATTTTGGCCCCCTTATTTTGGCGCTAGAGGCTAGCGGCGCGCATGCGAGTGCGGCGGTTATCCAAGATGGCACAGTCTTAGCAGAAATGCGCCTTGACCAAGCCCATGGCCATGCCAGCAATTTTGTCACCCTTGCCCATGATTGCCTCAAAGAGGCGGGCCTTGGCTTTGCCGATATCAGCCATGTGGCGGCGGGTATTGGGCCGGGGTCTTTTACGGGGCTTCGTGTGTGCCTATCGGCGGCCAAAGGATTTGTGCTGGCAGGCGATCTTGTCGGTATAGGCGTGCATGGGTTACGCGCCGGCGCCTTGGCCGGTCAAGAACAAGGGGCTAAGGGCGTGCTTATCGCATGCGCGGATACAAGGCGCGGTGTGTATTTTTACCAAAGCTATGATGAAAGCCTGACAGCGCTTGATGAGATTAAAGAAGGCACGCAAGAAGAGATAATCAGCTTTGCTGATGGTCGCACTGTGCTGTTCCCGTCATTTGTGGGCAATTTGATTGAGACAGCGTTCTTGGCAGAGATGAGTGCGCGTCATATTGGCTTGCTGGCTGATAGAGATATCAGAGACGGCGCACGGCTATTGCCGCTTGATGCGCTCTATGTCGCTGAGCCAAAATTAGGGCCCTCAAAGAAGATGCCAAACCAGATGCCA
>DBMZ01000155.1:4464-5940 GCA_002299005.1 Alphaproteobacteria bacterium UBA685
ATGCCAAACCAGATGCCAAAAGGATAAATGATGCGCGCGGATCTCGCCCTTCATCCTATGTGCCCCGATGATGCGGGCTTTGCTGATTTTGGCGCGTTTTTTGCCAAATGGGGCTATGGCAGTTTTGCGCCAGAGGGTTTTGCCCAGCAATTTTCTCATCAAAGCTATGGCCTTATTCAGGCACGCGAGGATGAAATACAAGGCGGGCTGTTATACCGCATTGCAGCTGATGAGGCTGAAATTATTGAGATCGCGGTCGATGCGGCCTATCGACAACAAGGTGTGGGGCGCAAAATGATAGGCGCGCTAGCGGCGCATTTGCGCATAAAAGATGTTGAGCGGCTGATTTTGGAAGTCGCCGAAGATAATCAGCCCGCCTGCCAGCTTTACCAGCGTTGCGGCTTTGCGATTACAGGGCGGCGCCCTAATTATTATACTGGTTATGATAAGGCACAAGACCCTTCGGATAAGGGGCAAAAAATCGATGCCATCATCATGGAATTATGGCTGTCAAAGGCATGATTGCATGCTATATTGTGGATAAGAGATATTCAAAACGGCTTTTCAGAACAGACCTCTCATGAAAAAACTTTTTATTAAAACATATGGCTGTCAGATGAATGTATATGATTCTGACCGTATGACCGACGTGCTTGCGCCTCTTGGTTATGTCCCGCACCATGCGCCCGAAGAGGCTGATATGGTGATTTTGAACACGTGCCATATTCGCGAAAAAGCCTCTGAGAAAGTCTTTTCAGAATTAGGCCGTCTGCGCCAATTAAAAGAGCGTGCGCGTGACCAAATTGGCCGCGATATGATGATCACAGTCGCTGGATGTGTTGCCCAAGCTGAAGGGGCTGAGATCACCAAAAGAGCGCCTTGGGTTGATATGGTTGTTGGGCCGCAAAGCTATCACCGTCTGCCAGAATTGATTGCGAAGCTTGACCCCGGTGCGCGTAATAATGTGATTGATACAGATATGCCAGAGGAAGTGAAATTTGACTTCCTGCCAGAAGAAGTGGCGCATAGAGGGCCTGCCGCCTTTTTGTCTGTGCAAGAGGGCTGTGATAAATTCTGTGCCTTTTGCGTTGTCCCTTATACAAGAGGCGCTGAGTTTTCGCGTACCGTCGCACAGATTGTGGATGAGACTAAAAAGCTGGTCGCGAATGGCACCAAAGAAATCACGTTACTTGGCCAAAATGTGAACGCGTTTCACGGCGAGGGGCCTGATGGCAAGACATGGGGCCTTGGCCGCTTACTGCATCATTTGGCCGAGATTGAGGGTGTTGACCGCTTGCGCTATACGACCTCTCACCCGTTGGATATGGATGATGAGTTAATTTTTGCCCATCGTGATATCCCTGCCCTGATGCCTTATTTGCATTTGCCTGTACAGGCAGGCTCTGACCATGTGTTATCGGCGATGAACCGCCGCCATACGGCAGATGATTATAAGCGGATTATTGGCCGCATGCG
>DBMZ01000155.1:6171-10030 GCA_002299005.1 Alphaproteobacteria bacterium UBA685
GCCAATCAGGTAGATGAGGATGTGAAATCAGAGCGTCTTGCCTCATTGCAACAATTGCTTGATGCCCAGCAGATGGCCTTTAACAAACAGTGCGAAAAGAGCGAGATGTCTGTGCTGGTTGAGCGCAAGGGCGGACGTGATGGCCAGATGACAGGCCGTTCCCCTTTCATGCAATCGGTCTATTTTGAAGGTCGTGAAGATCAAATTGGCCAAATACTGCCAATGCGCATCACAGAAGGTCGCCAAAATTCATTGGCGGCTGAGATTATTGCGGCCAATTAAGGCGCCCGATTAAAGCCCGATTAAAAAAGGATCCCTGCTAAGTGGCAAAAAATGAAAATAGCGCCCAGCGCACACAAGGTGAGCAAGAGGAAAAAAGCCTCGTTCTGTCATTTGAAGATGCCACTTTATTCACCGTGATTTGTGGACAACATAATCAAACCCTCGCCAAATTAGAACAAGCGCTTGATATCAGAGCGGATAGTTTTGGTAATGAGATTACCCTAAAAGGCCAAAAAGACGCGATTAACCATGCGGCCAAGGCGATTCAAGCCTTGTATAAAAAGCTGGCCAAAAGTGATGTGGCTGATGAGCGTGTGGTGACTGATTTTATCGCCGATATGATGCGCCAAGCTGAATTTGGCACCAAGGATGAGCCTGTTGATGAGGCCGGCGGCCCGATGGCGGTTACGTGGAAGAAAAAGATCGTCGCACGCACGCCAAACCAGCGCCTTTATTTTGAGACATTATACCAAAATGAAGTGGTCTTTGGCCTTGGCCCTGCTGGTACTGGCAAGACCTATATGGCGGTTGCGATGGCGGTTGATGCGCTGAAAAAGCGGCTGGTTGAACGCATTGTGCTATCACGCCCGGCGGTTGAAGCTGGTGAGCGTTTGGGCTTTTTGCCGGGCGATATGAAAGAGAAGGTTGATCCGTATCTGCGCCCCTTATATGACGCGCTCTATGATATGATGCCAGCTGATAAGGTGGATAAGATGCTTGCCTCTGGTGAGATTGAAATCGCGCCTTTGGCGTTCATGCGTGGCCGTACCCTATCAGATGCGTTTGTGATTATTGATGAGGCGCAAAATACAACGCCTGTCCAGATGAAGATGGTGCTAACACGCCTTGGCCAAGATTCGCGTATGGTGATCACAGGTGATATGTCACAGGTTGACCTGCCCTCTGGCCAGCAATCAGGTCTGGCAGATGCGGTTGGCCGCCTGCGCAATGTCAAAGGCATCGGGATTAGCGAGCTAACAGGAGAGGATGTTGTAAGACACCCTGTGGTTGCGCGGATTCTAAAGGCCTATGAGACAAAATAGCCAAAGATATGCCTTTGAGAGGCGTTTCAAAATGGTTGAAGATAATACAAGACTAGACAAGAGTTATAAATCTCTCTCATAGTAGAGAGGTGATATGACGCATTAGATGAAAACGAGCATGCCAACAGACAAACCGCACCCCGCTGATATAACAGCAGACGCCAACCCTGATGATGATATATCATGGGTTTTTGATGCCACGCATCAGCTTGATATTATTATCGCTGATGATAGATGGTCCCCCTATTTTGATGAGGCGCTGAAAGCCGATGTCAGCCAGCTTGTAAGATTTGTCTCAGAGCTGATTGAAGGTGATGGCTTTACCGCCGCTTTGCGCTGGACAAATGACAGCGAAATGAAAGCGCTAAACGCCCAGTTTAGAGATAAGGATAAAGCCACAAATGTGTTGTCGTTCCCGCATGAGCCTATGGACGCTATAGCTGGTGATGAGGCAGGTCTGTATCTCGGCGATTTAGCCTTTGGCTATGAGACGATGGAAGCAGAGGCAGAAGATATGGAGATTAAAATCGGCGATCATATGCGCCATTTAATCATTCATGGGCTGTTGCATTTAATTGGCTGTGATCATGAAAATGAAGAAGATGCTGAGGAAATGGAAGGGCTGGAAATGGCCGCTTTGAGCGTGATCGGTGTGTCTAATCCCTATCAGGGGGCCTTGCTATGATGGTGCGTTCTTTGTCCAAATTTCTACCGTTTTTCGGCAAATCTGTTTCTGATAGAGAAGAGCTAACAGATTTGATTGAGACCTCTTTGAAAGAGACGGTTGCCTTTGATAATCATGAAAGCGCGCTGTTGCAAAATATGCTTGGCTTGCGTGATATTACGGCTGAGGATGTGATGGTGCCGCGCGCTGATATTAAGGCGGTTGATCTCTCTGATGCTAGTCAGGAAAATTTCCAGAAAATCGTCTCTGCCCAACATAGCCGTGTGCCGGCGTTCCAAGAAAGTATGGATAAGGTGGTTGGCTTTTTGCATATGAAAGATCTGATGGAGCGTATTGCCTCAGGTGAGTTTCAGGCAGATAAGGATTTTGATTTAACGCCTTTGTTGCGCCCTGTTCTATTTGTCTCGCCCTCTATCAGATTGCTTGATTTGCTGCATGAAATGCGCCTGAAACGCCAGCATTTGGCGCTTGTGGTGGATGAATTTGGCGGCGTAGATGGGCTTATCACCATCGAAGATTTGGTCGAAGAAATTGTCGGCGAAATTGAAGATGAACATGATGATAGCACCTTGCCGCAATTTGAAGTCTTTGATGATGGCACCGCTATCGCAGAGGCACGCCTTGAAATTGGCGCTCTTGAGATTCTAACAGGGCCGCTGATGGATAAGGATGAGGAAGATGAAATTGATACAATCGGCGGGCTTGTGCTCTCGCTTGCGGGCCATGTGCCAGCGCGTGGTGAGGTCATAACACATCCCTCTGGTGTTGAATTTGAAGTGCTTGACGGTGACCCGCGACAAATTAAATCTTTGCGTATCTGTGGCTTGAAAGCGTTTAATGGCGGTGTTTCCTCTCACGATATTGACCAGTCGCATTAAGGCGGCGCGCAAGAAGGGATGAGGTGATGGGAGAGGCTTTTGGGCGCATGATGCGCCTTTGTCATCAGCACGCCCTGAAGACAAGCTTCCTTGCGGGATGTCTTGCAAGCCTATCTCTGCCGCCTGCCTATGTGATGCCTGCGTTTTTATTGATGGGCTGGGTGTTTTATCAGGCGGCGATTGCCCCTAATTGGCGCCAATCTTGTCTGCATATTACGCTTGGTGCCTATGGTTGGTTTTTATCCTCGCTCTATTGGATTAGCCATTCTTTGCTGGTTGGTGAGGCAGAGTTTTGGTTCCTAATCCCGGTTAGTTTTTTTGGCATCCCTGTGATTGTCACGGCGTTTTGGGCTGTGGGAGGCATGGTTGGTTATCGCCTTGCTGGCACGGCGATTGGCCGTTTGGTGATGATGGCGGTTATGATCGGCCTGCTTGAATGGGGGCGTGAATTTATTGCCACAGGGTTTCCGTGGAATGCCCCCGGCCTGATTTTTCTGGGCCTTAATATCACGGCCTCATGGGCGGCGGTCTTTGGGCAGACAGGGCTTAATTTTATCGCGCTTTTTGCCGCTATCATTGCGCCGTTTTATAGCCTATCAAGAGGTCTTGTTAGGCGGCAATTAGCGGGCATGATTATGACCTGCTTTATCGCTATCTCTCTGGTGATTTTGGGGCTTGCCTCCTATAGCCACCAGCAGATGAGCCCGCTTAACCCGGCAGATGAGGCGCATGGTATCAGGCTTGTGCAACCAGCTGTGCCGCAAGCCGATAAATGGGTGCGCGAGATGCGTGCGGCCCATATGGACAGGCTGACATCTCTCTCAATAGCTGAGGCAAGCCAGCCGATTGACCTTGTGATTTGGCCTGAAACAGCCTTTGCCGGTGATTATCGATCAGAAGGCGCGCTGGTAGATGCAAGGGCCGCTATGATAGCGGATTTCCACCGCCAACAACAGGGCCAACAACAGGGC
>DBMZ01000155.1:10226-12779 GCA_002299005.1 Alphaproteobacteria bacterium UBA685
GAGGATGGCACCAAAGCACTCTATGATAAGACGCATCTTGTGCCATTTGGCGAATATGTGCCATGGCGGTTTATTCCCTTTATCGATGCGATTGCCGGCCCAAGAGATTTTACCAAAGGCGCTGAGGTCAGGCCGCTTTTTGTGCCGAATTTTGGACTCGTCCTGCCGCTTATTTGCTATGAGGCTATCTTCCCTCAATTAGCTGGCCGTGCGCGTGAGCGACCATCTTTGATTGTGAATGTGACGAATGATGGCTGGTTTGGACATACAGCCGGCCCTTATCAGCATTTGGCACAGACAAGGATGACGGCGATAAGCTATGGTATCGCGGTTGTGCGGGTGGCCAATGGCGGCATCTCGGCCGTGTTTGATGGCAAGGGTGCGCGCATCGCATCGCTCGGCCTTGGGGAGCAGGGCTTTGTTGATACAGCCAAGCCTGCGACTTATCGCGCGACCCTATTTGCGCGGCTGTCATTTTTGATCAATTCTAGCTTGCTCATCGTATTGTTAATGCTCGCTATTGGGCTTGACCGTCTTGGGAAAAGACGGCAGTAAAGGGTAATATTATTATTAATGGCTAGGAGTTTGCAATGAGCTATCTCTTCACATCTGAATCAGTTTCCGAAGGTCATCCAGATAAGGTTTGTGACCGTGTGTCTGATACTGTGTTGGATTTGTTTTTGGCACAAGATGAACAAGCACGCGTTGGGTGCGAGACATTGGCGACGACCAATCGCATTGTGCTAGCCGGTGAGGTGCGTGCGCCTGAAGAGAAGCTTGATGGCATCATGGCAGCGATTGAGCCTGCGGTTCGTGCGGCGGTCAAAGATATCGGCTATGAGCAAGATAAATTCCACCATGCGCATTTTGAATTTCAAAATTACCTGCATGAACAATCAGCCCATATCGCCCAAGGGGTGGATGAGGCAGAAGGCAAAGCAGAAGGTGCGGGCGACCAAGGCTTAATGTTTGGTTATGCATGCCGCGAGACAGATGAATTAATGCCGGCGCCTATTCATTATTCGCACCAGATTCTCAAGCGTCTGGCAGATATGCGCAAAGCTGATGAAGATACGATTCTGCGCCCTGATGCGAAATCACAATTGACGGTGATTTATGATGATGAAGGCAATATTCAAGGTGTCGATAAAATCGTGCTTTCAACCCAACATGCGGTTGGGGCAAGCCAAGATGATATCCGCGCGCTTGTGACGCCTCTCATCGCTGATATCTTGCCAGATGGCTGGATGGTGAGCGCTGATGATTTGCTGATTAACCCGACAGGCACGTTCGAAATCGGTGGCCCTGATGGGGATGCTGGCCTGACAGGGCGCAAGATTATTGTTGATACTTATGGCGGGGCGGCCCCGCATGGTGGCGGTGCTTTCTCTGGTAAGGATCCGACCAAGGTTGACCGTTCAGCCGCCTATGCCGCGCGCTATTTGGCCAAAAATGTGGTGGCCTCTGGTCTGGCAGATAAATGCACCATCCAGCTTGCTTATGCCATTGGCGTGGCTGAGCCTGTGTCTGTTTATGTCGACACGCATGGTACGGGCAACCGGTCTGGGAATGGCAATGATTTTGCTTTGCAAGAACAGCTTCGCTCGCTGGTTGATTTGACGCCCAAAGGTATTCGCACGCATCTTGGCCTGAATAAGCCGATTTATGCCCCAACCTCTGCCTATGGTCATTTTGGCCGTAAGGCAGGCGAGGCAGGTGCTGGCACATTTTCTTGGGAAGCGGTTGATATTGCCAACAAGCTTTCGTAAGAAAAGGCTGTCTCATTTTTTCATTTGTGAGTGATTGCTGTGTCAGATTCTGAAAATTTGCCAAAATTGGGCGTTAATTCCAAAGGTCCAAGAGGCGAGTTGCCTTTTTATGGCAGACGCAAAGGGCGCCCGTTGCGCCCGCAAATGCAAACGCTGTTTGATGAAAGCCTGCCGCAAATTCAAGTGCCGCAAGATATCGACACATTAGATGGTTTATTTGAAGATGCGCCCAAAGACGTCTTTTTGGAAATAGGCTTTGGCGGGGGTGAGCATCTTGCCTCTATCGCTGAGGCGGCACCTGAGGCGGGCTTTATTGGGGCTGAGCCTTTTGTGAATGGCGTGGCAAGCTTACTGCGCCATATCGAAGAGCGGGCGATTGGTAATATCCGTATTTGGCCTGATGATGTGCGTCTTATCCTTGATAGAATGCCTGAAAATTGTCTTGCGGGCGCCTATATTATGTTCCCTGATCCATGGCCCAAAAAGCGTCATGCTGGCAGACGTATCTTGCAGCAATCAATGCGTGACAGGCTGGCGCGGCTTATCCGTCCGGGTGGTCATTTGCGGATGGCGTCCGACCATCCAATTGCCAAAACATGGCTGTTGGCTGAGGCGATGGCAGATGATCGCTTTGAATGGCTGGCACAAAGCGCCAAAGATTGGCAACAACGCCCCGAAGGCTGGCCTGAGACGCGCTATATGGCCAAAGGCGTTGATGAGGGGCGCGCCTCGAGCTGGTTCGACTTTATCCGCAAATAAACCTGTCCCTATCATAAAGCTTGCT
>DBMZ01000155.1:13020-13829 GCA_002299005.1 Alphaproteobacteria bacterium UBA685
GAGATTATGAACGACAAGATATGTTGAACTTAAGACATGTCGAACTTAAGATTGGTAGTGCAGGAAAATGGCAGGTCAAAACCACGTGATCGCTGAGATGATAGAGCCAGCTCTGAATGAGATGGGCTTTGATCTTGTGCGCGTCTTTTATAGTGGCACACCGGGCGGTAGCCGCAATCAATTGCAAATCATGGCAGAACCGTTTGCCCATCGCGAGATGACAGTCGAAGATTGCAAGAAAATCAGCAAATATGTGGCCGCTTTATTGGATGTCGAAGACCCGATTAAAGATGGCTATAATCTAGAGGTTAGCTCACCTGGTATTGATCGCCCGCTTACGCGTGATGATCATTATGATCGCTTTGATGGCGATTTGGTCAAGATGCACCTCAAGCAAATGGTTGATGGCAGAAAGCGTCTCAAAGGGCGCTTGAATGGCCGAGATGCTGACGGCAAAATCATCATTGATACACAATTTGGCCCTCTGGCTTTTGCGTTCGATGAAATTGACAGCACAAAAATCGACCCTACCGAATATTTTGAAAACCCCGATAAAAAAGCGCCGCCTATGCAAGCGCCTCAAAAAGATTAACTAGCAAGTAAGAAAAAGGCACTCTTATGGATACATCATCAATTCCGGGCCTAGAGCTCATCCAGATAGCCGATGTGGTCGCACGTGAAAAATCAATCGACCGTGAAGAAGTGATTCTGGCAATGG
Organism: Alphaproteobacteria bacterium UBA685; assembly: GCA_002299005.1. GTDB lineage: Bacteria > Pseudomonadota > Alphaproteobacteria > Puniceispirillales > Puniceispirillaceae > UBA685. The sequence continues at coordinate 13,739 of DBMZ01000155.1, forward strand.
AAGAAGCGATTCAAAAAGCTGGTCGCTCAAAATACGGCCAAGACCGTGATATCCGCGCTATGATTGACCGCAAGCAAGGCTCTATTACGCT
>DBMZ01000155.1:14092-15220 GCA_002299005.1 Alphaproteobacteria bacterium UBA685
ATTGGTGAGATTGTTGTCGGCACAATCAAGCGTGCTGAAAGCTATTCTATTACGGTTGATTTGGGCAGAGCTGAGGCAGTTATCCGCCGCGAAGAAATGATCCCGCGCGAGACTTTGCGCCAAGGTGATCGTATCAGAGCCTATATCCAAGATGTCCGCCGTGAAGTGCGTGGCCCGCAGATTTTCCTATCGCGTGCGGCGAACGAATTCATGGCCAAATTATTCACCCAAGAAGTGCCAGAGATTTATGATGGCGTGATTGAGATTAAGGCTGTGGCACGTGAGCCAGGTAGCCGCGCGAAAATCTCTGTTCTATCACGTGACAGCTCGATTGATCCTGTCGGCGCTTGTGTTGGTCTTCGTGGTAGCCGTGTGCAAGCGGTTGTGGGCGAATTGCAGGGTGAAAAAGTTGAGATCATCCCGTTCCAAGAAGATCCTGTGGCATTTGTCGTAAACGCGCTTGCGCCGGCTGAGGTCGCAAAGGTTGTGATGGACGAAATCGCCGGCCGTATGGAAGTGGTCGTACCAGACGATCAGCTTTCTTTGGCGATTGGCAGACGTGGCCAGAATGTGCGCCTCGCCTCTCAATTAACAGGCTGGTATATTGATATTCTGACAGAGGCCGAAGAATCAGAGCGCCGCCAAGAAGAGTTCAAGAACCGTTCAACACGCTTTATGGAAGCCTTGAATATTGATGATGTCATCGCGCATCTATTGGTCGCTGAAGGCTTTACCTCTGTTGAAGATATCGCCGAGACACCTGTTGATGAGCTTGCGCAAATTCAAGGGTTTGATGAAGGCGTTGCGACTGAGCTTACCAATCGTGCGATCGAATTTGTGAATGCCGAGACAGCGCGTATCGAAGCTGAATTGGCCAAGCTGAAGGTCGCAGATGATTTGATGAGCTTTGAGTATCTATCAATCAGCATGATCTTGAAATTGGCAACAAACGGCATCCTGACAAGAGATGACCTTGCTGAGCTTGATTCAGAAGAGCTTATCGGCTTCTTGAAAGATGATGGCATTGATGATGAGACTGTGGCAGGTGATATCATCATGGCCGCAAGAGCCCATTGGTTCGCTGATGAAGAGGCTGTATCTGAAGAAGAAGAGCCAGCTGCTGAATAA
>DBMZ01000132.1 GCA_002299005.1 Alphaproteobacteria bacterium UBA685
GCCTGACCGTCGATTTGGGAATAAGTCCGTCGCATCGCTGTTCTGGCAAGCGGGCGGACCGGATGGTTGCGGCGTGCCCCTGCCAGCTTCTCGCGTGGTGAAGGGCGCACCTCATGGCAATCAAAGCCATCTGTGATAAGGATACCGCACGCCTCTGCTTCGGGCAGTATCTCGAGGGGAAACTCATCACCGACCGCGAAATAGAAATCATCTGCCCATTCCCGGTATTCTGGCCATTTGTGATCTGATTTGAAATCAGCAACAGATGATTTCACCTCTACCATAATGATGGTGCCATCCTTGCCAAGGCAGGTGATATCAGGGCGTCTATTTGTTTTTAGGGTGAATTCTGGCAAGCAGGCATAACCGCGTTCAGCAAAATAGCGACTGACAGCCAAGACAATACGATGTGCGTCCATATGTGCCGCTCCCCTTAAAAACAACCAGCTTTTTAGTCTTACGATTGCGGTTACGGCAAGGCAATCAGAACTTCATTACGACGAAGCATTGGCGGCGTCCACGGCCCATTATATACGGCGAAATGCGCTGGCCCATCATGTGCGAGCCCTGCCTCACGCAACGCATCTCGCAACTTTGCCTCATGGGCGGCGAAATTAGCCACACCTTTTGCCGCTCTAACCTCACCCGAAAACCTGATAGCCGCAAAGCGTGTCATGATTTGTTTATCAAGGCGCACATAGGGGCTTTGCGGTCGCGGCAATGTATTGGCTTGATAGCGGGGCGGCATAAAAAACCGCACTTCCCACACATCCATGCCCCCGCCCTCTAGCGCGTCACCTTCAATCAGGTGAGTTGTCACAGGGCTGGTCATGCCAATTTTTTCCTGTCCCGCATTTGCCCCAAAAATATAATTGGCAAGCGGCCGGAAAGCCGCAGATGACGCATCACGCCATGTATCGCCCTGCACACGCACAGAGGCGATTAACACCTCATCATAGCGGCGAATCTCTGCATTCACCGCCTTCAGGGCTTGCGGTGACGCCTCCCTTTTATAAGATGGCTCATCAGATGCCATAACCATGCCTCCGGCCAAAAAATAAAAGGCGGCAATAAGGAAAAGAACTCTTTTTATCATCATAGAAATATTTACGCCAAAACAGGCTAAATGGTTTCCTATAAGGGGTGATTTATCTGTGTCACAGCGCTTGCCTTCTTGGCTAAAAACTGTCAATTTTAACTATGATTTCGAACCTATATAGTCATTATGGTAGCCGGCTGACGACTGGCACGTCTGAGCATCTCTATGATGCGCTGTTGCAAGATGAGGCGCTGGCGCCGTTTTTTGCGAATGTAGATATGGATAATTTGCGTGAACATATGGCCGACTTTATCGGTTCTGTGACAGGCGGCCCGAAAATCTATGAGGGACGGCCGATGGATAAGGCGCATGAAGGCTTTGCTATCACGCCCTATCATTTCCAAAGAGTGGCCCTTCACCTTCATAAAGCGCTGATAACGGCCGGCATTAGCGCGGCGCACGCAGAGGCTATTTTGGCTGAAATCGCGCAATTACGCGGCGCCATTGTCAATCAAAGCGACTAATCAGGCGATAATGCGGTAAAACATTATCACGCCTGATATAAGGCACATGGTGATAAGTAAGCGTTGGAATTGGGCTGATGATAAACGCTTAAACACCCATAGCCCTATCTTTGCCGCAACAAGCGCGACGGCCACCGCAATAGCGCTCAAATAAAGTGTCTCAGCTGTATAAGCGCCTTTTATCGCCAGCAATATACCGGCGAGTGTCAATAAGGTTAGATTATAACATTGCAAAATCGTGCGCGTATCTTGCTTCTCACGGTCACGCGCCGCATACCACATGGTCGGCAAAGCGCCTGACAATGCCGCGAGCCCGCCAAGAAAGCCGCCTATAAAGCCAACAAGCGCGTCAATGACAACAAACCGCCCTTTTAAGCGTGGCAACTCAGCGCGCGTGCTGAAATAGCCGCCATAGACAAGCAATAAGGCCGCGACAAGTATCCGCAAATGATCTGCCGACAAATAGACAAGCGCCCAAATACCCATAGGCACCCCCAAAAGACCGGGGATTGTGAGGCGGATAATAGCCTTTTTATTGGGTAGAATATGCTGATAAACCGTGAACATACCAAGGATGCCCGCAAAAATAGACAAGGCCACAATCACCGCCACAGCCTGCAAAGGTGGCATGACAGCAAGAAAAAACCCAAGCGCGAACAAGGCTGAACCAAAGCCTGCCAAGCCATTCACAAAGCCCGCAGCCAAGGCCCCTATCACCAATAATAGATATAATTCCAAGATATGACGCCCGCATTACCTGCCAAAGGTTAAATATAGGGCAATCATCACTGAGTGCTTTGGAATTGGCTAGCGTTATTTTGTCAATCGACTATGATTGGGGGGCAAGTGATGCCCTCCCCTCATGAAAAGGCTCTATCAATGGACATTTATGTTGATGCAGATGCGTGTCCGGTAAAGGATGAAATCATCACCATCGCCTTGCGTCACAAAAAGACCGTCTACATGGTGTGCAATGGCGGCATTCGCCCCTATGGCCATGAGCTTATTCAGCTGGTGATTGTCCCGTCCGGCGCAGATGAGGCGGATAAATGGATTGCTGAGGCGATTACCGCCGGTGATGTGCTTATCACCAATGATATACCTCTTGCGGCGAAAGCGGTTGAAAAACAGGCCATTACTTTGCGCCCTGATGGCTCACTTATTCATGAGAAAAATATAGGCAATATACTCGCCACCAGAGATTTAATGGCAGATGTGCGTGCCGCAGACCCGTTTCACCAATCAAAATCGAAGCCTTTTTCAAGCAATGATAAGGGCCGCTTTAAACAACAGCTTGACCAATTCTTGCGCCAATAAAATTGGCCCATAAGATCGACAATAAAATTGTCGGCAACATCACTATAAGGACCCTTATAATGGAACAATTTATCTATAAGATTTGCCCCACCCCTCTTTGGCAAGACGCGGTTGAGGCTGGCAGATTTGAAGGGGCTGGCATTGATATCCAAGATGGCTATATCCATTTCTCAACCGCCGCGCAAACCGCTGAGACATTGGCTTTGCATTTTGCCGGCCAAGAGGGGCTGACGCTTGTGCAAGTTGATGTTGCCAGCCTTGATATCAAATGGGAAGCCTCACGCGGCGGCCAGCTTTTCCCGCATCTCTATGAGGCATTACCGCTATCGGCCGTGACAGCAAGCTGGCAACTTGCCATTGGGGCAGATGGCGCACATATACTACCTGCACTCGCATAGAAATTTATAGAAGATAAAAGAAGGCATAATATGGAAAATCCATCACCAGATCAGCTAGACCAGATGATTGAAGCAATCTTTGTGCGTTGTGATAAATTGCGCGAGGATAATGATCTTGATTATCCGGGCAATCTTATCGGCTTTACCGAACTTGTGCGCCTAACCTTTGCCGGTGATGCGCAAGGCCGCGCGATTTTTGAGACGATGGATGAGGAACTGCTGGATACATTGTTCAAATTATATGATGAGCGTCGCATCAAAAAACAGACCCAAGGGGAGGCGTCAGATATATGAGCTATCAGCATGAAATGATTGACTATGTCGAATATCCCGCGCGTGATATCAAAGCCACAAAGGCCTTTTTTATAAAAGCTTTTGACTGGCAGTTTACCGATTACGGGCCTGACTATACCGCCTTTAATCGTCATGGTGTCGAGGGTGGTTTTTACAAAAGTGACGCACAATCTGA
>DBMZ01000129.1:0-3553 GCA_002299005.1 Alphaproteobacteria bacterium UBA685
AAATCTTGGCAGGCATTGGAGGCGCGTTAATTTGACATATCGTCTCAAAAACACATATCAAAACACCAGAGCCATTATCATGATGGCTCTGGTGTTTATTTATGGCGCGATGCCAACCGCTAGCACAGCGCTGGCTGAGGAAAAACCATCGGTTGTATCGATGAACCTTTGCACAGATCAGCTGGTTCTTTTGCTCGCAGATCCTGATCAAATTCTATCTTTATCATATCTTGCGCATGATGAGCGCACGTCTGTCTATTATGACCAAGCGCTTGGCTATCCGACCAATCGCGGCCTAGCAGAAGAGGTTTATATCTTAAAACCTGACCTTATCGTCACCGGCATCTATTCAAATTGGGTGGCCTCTTCGATGCTTGAAAAGCTGGGCCTGCCTGTTATGCGCTTTGATCCTGCCTATCAGTTGGATGATATCAGAACCAATATTTTAGAAATGGGCCGGCTATTGGGCCAAACAGACAGGGCAGAGGCGCTTGTGGCCGCTTTTGATAAACGTCTGGCCGCGATAAAAATCAACGAAAAAGTAAAACCCCGCGCCGCCCTTTATGAGGCAAATGGCTATACCTCTGGCTCGCTATCCTTGGCGCATCACATCATAGAGGCGGCAGGATTTCATAATATTGGCGGCGAATTTGGCACAAGCTACGGCGCCAGATTATCGCCCGAAGCCTTGCTGATGAAAGTCCCTGATATCATCATCCTCAGCCGCCCTGGCCGTGGCTATGCCAGAGCCGAGGAAGTCACGCGCCATCCAGCGCTAGACCATCTCAAAGAAGCTGCCCCGATTGAGGCTGTCACCACAAAAGATTGGGTGTGCGATACGCCGCGCATTTTAGACGCCATCGAAGCGCTCGCCAATTTGCGCCCCTCATTTGACCAACAGCCATAAATAACGAAAGCTATCATTAACAAAAGCAATTAGGCGAAAAGCTAACACCAAAGGAACATTGCCCCATGCGTCATAGCACGCTTCTTACATTACTGGCCTTATCCATCATGGTCTTAAGCGCTTTCTCGCTAGCGATTGGCCCCGCCGACAGCGCTTTGGGACAGTCACTTAGCGCCTTATTCATTGATGATGGTGGCCCGCTGACGATTGTCATGCGCGAGATAAGATTACCACGCATGATCTTAGGCATTCTGGTCGGATTTAGCCTTGGCCTATCAGGGGCGGCAATGCAGGGCTATCTGCGCAATCCTTTGGCAGAACCGGGCCTTTTGGGCGTCTCTGGCACAGCCTCATTGGGCGCGGTCATCGCCCTTCAAACAGGCTTTGCCACGCTTGCTTTTTATATCCTGCCGCTCGCCGCTATCACAGGCGCCATCTTATGCGCGCTGTTGCTGTTTGCTTTTTCGGGACGCAGTAAATCAACCCTCGCTCTCATCTTATCAGGCGTCGCTGTTTCTGCCCTAGCAGGGGCGTTGACCTCGCTTGTTTTAAACCTCTCGCCGAACCCGTGGGCCGCATCTGAGATTATGTTTTGGATGATGGGCTCACTTGCCAACACTTCCTTCAGGCATGTCTGGCTTGCCTTGCCTTTGATGGTCTTAGGCTGGGCGGCTTTGTTGCAGACAGGGCGCGCGATAGATGCGCTGACCTTGGGCGAAGATGCGGCCGCAACGCTTGGCATTAACCTTTATCATTTGCGCCTTAAGGTGATATTCGGCACCGCCTTTGCGGTTGGCGCGGCCACAGCGGTTGCGGGTGCTATTGGCTTTGTCGGCCTTGTTATCCCGCATATTTTGCGCCCGCTTGTTGGCGCACGCCCCAGCAAATTACTACTTGCCTCAGGCCTTGGCGGTGCGGCGCTTGTGCTGGCAACCGATGTGCTTGTGCGTGTTATCGTGCCGTCGCAAGACCTAAAACTAGGTGTCATCATGGCGCTTATCGGCTCACCTTTATTCCTGCACCTTATTTTCACCACAGGCAGGAGGGAACAATAATGCATTTAAGCGTCGATAATCTTAGCATTCAGCGCGGCGAGCGAGACGTCCTAACCGACATCTCCTTTACCGCAAATGGCGGTGAATTTATCGGTCTTGTCGGGCCAAATGGCGCAGGCAAGACAAGCCTTATGCGCGCCATGCTTGGCCTGCTAGCCCATCAGGGGCATTGCTCGCTATCTGATTTATCTATCCAAGAAAAAGCCAAGACCACCAGCTGGTTACCGCAAACAAGAGACATCGCTTGGCCGATGAGTGTTAAATCTCTGATCGCTCTTGGCCGCCAGCCACATAGCACGGATGATGCCACCAATGAGGCCGCGATTAGCCAAGCCATCCAAGATATGGAGCTAGGCGATTTCATCGACCGTCCCGCGACCGAATTATCAGGCGGTGAGACGGCACGCGCGCTTATCGCCAGATGCCTTGCCCAAACGCCCGCATTATTCATGGCAGATGAGCCCCTAGCCGGCCTTGATATGGCGCACCAAATAAGCGCCTTAGAGCTGTTCCGCAAAAAGGCAGATGCCGGCGGTCTTATCATCTCATCTATTCATGATGTTGGCCTTGCGGCGCGTTACTGCACCCGTTTTATCTTGCTAGGTGACACCCAGCTATTGGCAGATGGCGTCCCGCTCGCTATCATGAAAGACCCGCTTTTTGCGGATATTTTCAGCATTGATACCATCTTTGCCACCGCCGAGGATGGCACGCTCTTTATGCCGAAAAAGCGTTCAAAGACCAGATAGAAGAGGCCTTAATTGTCGCAAAAGCATATGTTCATTTTTGGCCTTGGCTATGTTGGTTTGCATTTGGCAAAGACGCTTCATGCGCAAGGCTGGCACATCACAGGCACCACGCGCAACCCCGACAGGCTCGCCGATTATGCGGCCAAGGGATGGACAATCCTGCCATTCGAAGATGGCACCGCGATTGATAATCTGTCAGACCATCTGGCCAAAGCGACCCATCTTATCAGCACAATCTCAGCCCTTGCCGGCCATGATCCTGTGATGCGCATGCACCAAGCAGAGCTTGCGGCCTTTGATGGCTGGACAGGCTATGTCTCTGCGACCTCTATCTATCCTGACCAAGAAGACGGCTTTGTCGATGAGAGCGCGGCCCCGGCACCTGCCACCAAGCGTGGCAAAGATAGGCTGGCCGCTGAAGGGCTATGGCTTGAGACGAATGAGGCAGAGATTTTGCGTGCCGCCGGCATTTATGGCCCCCATCGAAGCCCCTTTGCCGCCCTTGAAGAAGGCCGCTCAAAAATCATTGAGAAGCCGGGGCATTATTTCAACCGCATTCACCAAACAGACATTACGCGCATTATCATCGCCGCCATTGAGCGCCCGCGCAAAGGCCGCATCATCAACCTTTGTGATACAGAGCCTGCCACGCAAGGCGATGTCATCCGCTTTGCCGCCAATCTGATGGGCATAGAGCCGCCAACCCCAATCCCCTTTGATAAGGCAGACTTAACCCCTATGGCGCGCACATTTTATGTCTCACGTCGCAAGCTGACCTCGAAAATCATTGGCCATGAATTACCGATAGCGCTTCTCTATCCAACCTATCGCGAGGGCCTGAC
>DBMZ01000129.1:3581-4361 GCA_002299005.1 Alphaproteobacteria bacterium UBA685
AGCAAGAGGCGCTATCTTATCCGCCTTGCCAGCACAGCCAAAACGCTCAAAGCGTTCAACGCACAAAGTCTCCATCGCTTGTGTCGCTGGCACCATGAATTTGCGTAAATCAAATTCACCTTTTTGCGTCTTTGCCACTTTGCGAATGATGCCTGCCATCGCAAGCCGGCAATCTGTATCAATATTGACCTTGCGCACGCCTGATTTGATGCCGCGCTCAATCTCTTCAAGAGGCACCCCAAATGTTTGCGGCATTTCCCCCCCAAATTCATTAAAGACTTCCTGCAATTCCTGCGGCACAGATGACGAGCCATGCATGACCAAATGTGTATTTGGCAATTTGCGGTGAATTTCTTCGATGACATGCATTGCCAAAATTTCACCATCAGGCTTGCGGCTAAATTTATAGGCGCCATGAGATGTGCCCATCGCAATTGCCAGCGCATCTACCTTAGTCTCACGCACAAAGGCAACGGCCTCATCAGGGTCTGTCAATAATTGCTCTTGGCTAAGGATGCCTTCGGCCCCATGGCCATCTTCTTTATCCCCCATCCCTGTTTCAAGCGAGCCAAGCACGCCCAGCTCACCTTCAATAGACGCGCCTCTGGCATGCGCCATTTCAGCGACCTTTTTTGTGATGCCCGCATTATAATCATAATCCGCCGGCGTCTTGCCATCAGCCTCTAGCGAGCCATCCATCATCACAGAGGTAAAATTATGATCAAGCGCGCTTTTGCAGGTCTCTTCTGAATTGCCATGATCTTGATGCATGCAAAGCGG
>DBMZ01000182.1:0-974 GCA_002299005.1 Alphaproteobacteria bacterium UBA685
TTTACAAGGGGCCAATTTACAGGATGATGCCAACAGGCTTTTCTGCTTGCCGGGCACGCATTCAAAATGGGTCTCTATCCAGCAAAATATGATCACCACTATCACGACGATGATGACAGGTGAGCTATTCGCGCTTTTGAAACATCATTCAACATTAAGCCCTCTATTGGATGATGATGGCACGTCTCTATCTGCGCATCCGGCCTTTCATGACGGGGTTGTGGCAGGCGCAGATGCGCCGCAAGATTTACCTTCCTTGCTGTTTTCCATCCGGTCTGATGCGCTGTTAAATGCTACTGATGGCAAGGCAAGCTTGGCGCGTCTATCGGGCCTGCTGATAGGGGCTGAGCTTGCGGCGATGAGGGGTTATATCTCTGGCAAGGTAGGGCTTATCTCGCAAGGCGCGCTGGCTGATTTATATAAAAGCGCCATGAGCATTCTCGCCCTCAGCTTTGAAGATATCGATTCTCATGAGATGGTATTATCAGGCCTTATCTATTGCGCAGACCAAATTTGGCGGGAGGGACCGTAAATATGTCAGACTTGCATCACACAACGATATCTGCCGGAGAAATCTGGTCGCAGAGCGCGGTCAAATTGATCGCTATTTTGCGCGGCATCACACCAGAAGAGATAGCGCCTGCGGTTGAGGTTCTCCTGGCGGCGGGCTTTCGTGCGATTGAAATACCTTTGAACTCGCCCAGCCCTTTTGACTCTATCAAGATTGCGGCAGAGGTCGCGTCATCTCATAAAGACGCATCATCTCATAGGGAAAGGTGCCTTATCGGGGCAGGCACAGTTTTGGATGCGGGCGATGTTGCCAAGGTGCATGAGGCTGGCGGCAATTTGATTGTCTCACCAAATGTCGATCCGGCGGTTATCACAGCGACGACCGCGCGCGGCATGCTAAGTGCGCCGGGGGTGTTTACGGCGACAGAATGCTTGTTAGCGTTGAAATCTGGCGCCGCTATATT
>DBMZ01000182.1:1184-4370 GCA_002299005.1 Alphaproteobacteria bacterium UBA685
GAGATCTGCCCCGTAGGCGGCGTCGGCAATGCCGATTTTGCCGCCTATTTAGGGGCAGGTGCCACAGGTTTTGGCCTTGGCACGTCGCTTTATCGGCAAGGCATGTCAACTGATGCGCTTGCCAAAAATGCAGGAGAGGCGGTGGATGCCTATCTTGCGGCTTATGAGGCTGAGGGTAGGTCCTGACATTCTGGCACGGCGGAAATGACGGTGCCTTTTTCAAAAAATTGCACAAGATTATCAACCGTTAAATCGCCCATCGCTTGACGTGTCTCAACCGTGCCACTCGCGACATGCGGGGTCAGTGTGACATTTTCCATCGCGCATAATTCGGCCGGGATATGGGGCTCATTCTCAAACACATCTAGGCCGGCCCAGCCAAGGCGGCCTTCTGTGAGGGCAAGGATAAGTTCATGCTCATCAACCACCGACCCTCTGGCAACATTGATCAAGGTACCCTCACTGCCAAGCGCATCTAGCACTTCGCGGTTAATGATTTTTTGCGTCGCAGGCCCGCCTGTTGTGATGGCAATCAGATAGTCAACATCACCTGCCATCGCGCTAAGATTATCATAATAAGGATAGGGTACATCGGCGCGTTTATTGCGGCTATGATAAGAAATATCACAGTTAAAGACGGCCAATTTGCGGGCGATTTCACTGCCGATACGCCCAAGGCCTAGGATGCCTACTTTTTTATGTTCGATTGACCGGCTCAAAGGGGCGTTGCCTTCCTCTGCCCATTTGCCAGACCGTGCCCATGCCTCGTCACGCACCAAGCAACGGCTGGTCGCAAGCATCAGCAAGATGGCCAAATTAGCAACATCCGCATTTAGGACATTGGGGGTATGCGTCACCATGATACCGCGCTTGGCGGCAAGGCTGGTATCGATGGCATCATAGCCCACCCCATAGCAGGAAATAACTGCCAGATTTGGCAAGGCGGCCATGATCTCTGGTTTGACGCCATCATGACCATTGGTTGCCACAGCCTTAATGCGCGGGGCAATGGCTGGCCAGTCAGGGGAATCTTTGACCTCATCCCATTTGTGAATTGTGAATGATTTATCAAAGCGTTCCATCATCCGCGGTGTTGCGCCGCCGATTAACAATAGTTCATTTGTCATTGACCAAGCCTTTAATGATTGTTTCGTGGTGTATGTTTTTGTGCGATGCCGCGATAATTTGGGGCATCTTCTAGGACCATACCATCGCTAAATGGCTGAACCTTTTCGCGGAAGAATTGTTGCCAAGGTGTATGGCTTTCAGGGGTTGGATACCCCCCATCCTTAACCAGCTTTTGCCTGCGCGCCGCAAGCTCTGCCTCATCAACAAGCATATTTGCCCGGCATTCATTCAGGTCGATATGAATGATATCCCCTGTCTGTAACAATGCCAGCCCGCCTAGATCGGCCGCTTCTGGTGAGGCGTTCAAGATAGACGGAGAGCCAGACGTGCCTGATTGGCGACCATCACCGATACAGGGCAAAGAGGTGATGCCTTGTTTTAGTAAATAAGATGGTGGGCGCATATTCACAACTTCCGCACCGCCGGGATAGCCCTTAGGGCCAGTGCCACGCATCACCAAGATACAATGCGCATCAATATTCAAAGCTGGATCGTCAATTGTCTTGTGAAAATCCTCTGGCCCTTCAAAGACCACCGCACGCCCTTTAAAGGCCATGGGCGAGTCTGGGTCAGATAAATAGCGGTCATTAAACTCATCTGAAATGACGCTTGTTTTCATAATCGCCGAATCAAATAGATTGCCCTTTAAATTGATGAAGCCTGCATGGTTCACCAAGGGGTTGGCCGCGCTTTTGATCACATCTTGGTTTTGGCTTGTCTTGCCTTGGCAATTCTCGCCGATTGTGTAGCCATTGACCGTCAGGGCTTGCGGGTGAGGCAAGAGATCTGCGTCAAGCAGGGCATCTATGATGGCAGGCACACCGCCCGCGCGATGATAATCTTCGCCCAAATATTTACCCGCAGGTTGCATATTGGCTAGCAATGGCACCTTATGGCCAATCTCCTGCCAATCATCATTTGTCAGCGTGATCCCAAGATGACGCGCGATGGCGTTTAAATGGATGGGCGCGTTGGTTGACCCACCAATCGCTGAATTGACGACAATCGCATTCTCAAACGAGGCGCGTGTCATGATATCGGACGGTTTTAGATCTTCCCACACCATATCCACAATCCGCTTGCCCGTGGCATAGGCCATCTGTCCACGCTCACGGTAAGGGGCAGGGATAGCGGCGGAGCCCGGCAATTGCATGCCCAAAGCCTCAGCAAGCGAATTCATCGTCGTCGCGGTGCCCATTGTGTTGCAATAGCCGGTAGAGGGCGCGGAAGATGCGGCAAGCTCCATAAAGCCATCATCATCTATCTCGCCAGTGGCAAGCAATTCACGTGCCTTCCAAATGACCGTACCAGAGCCCGCACGCTCGCCATTATGCCACCCGTTAAGCATCGGGCCCACAGATAGGGCGATCGCAGGGATGTTCACAGTCGCGGCGGCCATCAATAGCGCAGGGGTTGTTTTATCACAGCCAATATTCAGAACAACGCCGTCAATCGGATAGCCAAACAGGCTTTCAACCAAAGACAAATAGGCAAGGTTGCGATCAAGCATGGCGGTCGGACGCTTGCCAGTCTCTTGGATGGGATGCACGGGGATTTCCATCACCGTGCCACCGGCGGCATTAATCGCATCACGCAGACGCTTGGTTAATTCTAGATGATGTCGATTACAGGGGCTAAGGTCTGAGCCTGTTTGCGCAATGCCAATGATAGGGCGGCCTGATTGCAGCTCTTCTCTTGTCAGCCCATAATTGAGATAGCGCTCAAGATATAAGGCAGTCATTTCAGGATCTGCTGGGTCGTTAAACCATTTGCGTGACCGTAAATTCTCTGGGGTCATTTTCTTGCCGCTCATCTGTCTTATCCTCTAAGATTAAGGGTTTCGTTTCATCGTCTCAATGGCGCTATCGACAATCGCACCTGATGATTGTATCACTTCTGCCGCAAGCGCATGACCGATTTGTAAAGCATCTTCAATCGCGCCTGTTGTGGCATAGCCGTAAAGAAAGCCGGCATTAAAGCTATCACCTGCCGCGGTGGTATCTGTGATGTTTGTGACGGCGGCATAGATCGCATCACCTGCCTCACCATTTGCCTCAC
>DBMZ01000182.1:4518-14359 GCA_002299005.1 Alphaproteobacteria bacterium UBA685
CACCATTTGCCTCACCATTTAATGATTCACCATTAAGGGCAAGCGGGCCTTCTGCCCCGCGCTTTAAGGCGCCGTATCGCACGCCTGCCTTGTGCAAGCGTGCAAGAACATCAGCCTCGCTTTTATCATCAAATAACGCCATTTCATCATCCAATGACGGCAAGGCGATATCTGCTAGTGCCCACATTGCCATGGTGATTTTGCGCGCAGTCTCAGCATCTTCCCATAGGCGGGGGCGATAGTTGCTATCAAAGGCGACCTTGCCACCTGCGGCGCGAAAATCGCTCAGGAAGGCCATCAGCCGGTCTCTTGTCTCTGGCCATAAAATCGCCATCGTGATGCCGGATAGGTAAATCACATCAAATGACATCAAGGATGAAAGGCTCACATTGCAAGGCTCTTGAAACAGCGAACGCGCGGCGGCTTGACTGCGCCAATAGGAAAAGCTGCGCTCGCCCTTATCATCTGTGTCAATCGCATAAAGGCCGGGCATCTCGGCGTCGCGATAATCAATGTGCGTTCCGCCAAGGCCATGGCGTTCTATCTCGGCTGTAATGCGCTGGGAAAATAAATCAGTGCCCAAGGCGGTGACGTAAGAGATATCAAGCGCTGGTTGCGATGACGCCTCTTGCGTGCTTAATTTTTTCAGATAGACAGCCGTGTTATAGGTATCGCCTGCGACGCCAATTTGGGCCGCCCCATCTGGCTTGGCAACTAACTCAACCATCACTTCACCAATGCATGCGATCTTCATTTGCTTGGCGCTATCAACCTGACCCGACATTGAGGCTTACTCTTCTTCTTTGTTTTATAAAAAGGCAGATCTGTGTCTGCCACCTTGGTCTCTATCCTACATGCATTTATCTGGCCGTGAAGTCACTTTGTATAACGAAACTAATTTTTTTGCGGCACCTATATCATTTTATTGCCAATTTGACCAGCATTCACTATATTTGGTATGACCAAAATAGGGGCTAACGTAAAATAGGGCTAAGAAGTTTGGCGACTATTTGTGCGATAAATAGGAGTGCGATAAATATGAGTGCCATTGAAAATGTGAAGGTACAGCTTTTTAATGTGCCTCTTGATGAGGTTTTAACAGATGCCAAACATGGCGACCATACGCATTTCGAGCTGGTGACTGTGACGGTCACCTTGGCCGATGGCTCGCAAGGCACCGGCTATAGCTATACAGGCGGTAAGGGCGGTCATGCGATTGCGGCGATGGTTGAGCATGATTTGGCGCCCTTTATCACGGGCCGAAATGGGGATGAGATTGAAGCGCTCTATGATGCGATGCAATGGCATGTGCATTATGTGGCGCGCGGCGGTATCGCCTCTTTTGCGATTTCAGCGATTGATATCGCGCTCTGGGATATTAGAGGCAAAAAGACAGGCAAGCCGCTCTGGCAAATGGCGGGCGGGGCGTCTGATAGATGCAAAGCCTATTGTGGCGGCATTGATCTTAATTTCTCTCTTGATAAATTAAAAGCGCAGACAAAGGGCTATTTGGCGCGCGGTTTTAACGGCATTAAAATCAAAATTGGCCAGCCTGATTTGGCAGATGATGTCGCGCGTATCGCGGCTATTCGGGACCTTATCGGGCCTGATATTGCCTTTATGGTTGATGCTAATTATTCGATGGATGTTGACCAAGCTATCGCGGCCGCAAATGCGTTTAAGCCATATGATATTTTATGGTTTGAAGAGCCGATTATCCCCGATAATTACAAGGGCTATAGCGCCATCACAAAGGCCACGGGCATGGCTGTGGCGATGGGGGAGAATTTACACACAATTCATGAATTTGAATATGCGTTTGAACAATCAGATCTTGCTTTTGTACAGCCTGATGCGTCTAATTGTGGGGGTATCACTGGCTGGCTTCAGGTCGCCGCTTTGGCGCAGACGAACAAGGTGCCTGTCTGTAGTCATGGGATGCAAGAGCTTCATGTGAGCCTTGTCTCATCACAGGAAAATTCGGGCTGGCTTGAGGTGCATAGCTTCCCGATTGACCGCTATACGACGCGCCCTCTTGTGGTTGAAGACCATCTCGCTGTGGCGCCATCAGTGCCCGGTATTGGGGTGAGTTTTGATTGGGATAAATTACACAAAGCCCATGCGATGCATGCGGCCACTATGTCTTGATAAATTGATAATAATCATGATTGGAAAAGATGATGAATGACCAGATGATGAATGCCGCTTTCTATCGCGGGGATAAATCCTTTGCGGTTGAGCAAAAGCCGGTTACGCCGCCTGCGGGCGATGAGGTGGCTATCCGTATCGCCTATTGTGGTGTTTGCGGCACAGATATGCATGTCTATCACGGCAATATGGATGCGCGTGTGGGCCATAATCGTATTTTGGGCCATGAGATGTCAGGCGTTGTTGAGGCAGTTGGCGCCAATGTAACAGGCGTTACAGTTGGCCAAAAAGCCGTTGTGCGTCCGCTTGACCATTGTGGTGAATGCCCGGCTTGCGAGGCAGGTCACCAGCATATTTGCCATAAGCTAAAATTCCTTGGCCTTGATACAGATGGTGCGATGCAGGAAATCTGGAACGTGCCGTCTCATACGGTGCATATTTTGCCTGATACGATTCGCATGGACCACGCAGCCTTGATTGAGCCGCTGGCGGTGGCCTGTCATGATGTCCGCCTATCTGGCTTGGCACAAGGCGAAGATGTGCTTGTCATTGGCGGTGGCCCTATCGGTGTTTTGGTCGCGATGGTCGCGCGTGAGGCAGGCGGTAATGTGGTAATCTCTGAGGTGAATGAGAACCGTCTTGCGATTGCGCAAAAGCTGGGGTTTGAGACGATTAACCCTGCGAGCCAAGATTTGCCTGCCGCGATTAACGCGCGCACAAAGACCAAAGGCGCGGATGTTGTCTTTGAGGTCTCTGGCACACAGCCGGGCGTTGATGCGATGACAGCTTGCGCGGCCTCAAAGGCGCGTATTGTGATGGTGGCTATTCATGCGAAAAAGCCAGAGATTGATTTGTTCCAATTCTTCTGGCGTGAATTGCAATTAATCGGCGCACGCGTTTATACAGGCGAGGATTATGAAAAGGCGATTTCGCTGATTAATCAAGGCGCGATTGACGCTGATACGGTGATCACAGATGTCAGCCCCCTTAGCGCCATTCAGACAGCCTTTGAAGAGCTTGATGCCAGCCCAACAGCGCTTAAAAGTTTGATTAAAGTCGGAGATATTTCATGAGCGAGACGGCCCTTTTTGACCTTGGCGGTAAGACAGCCCTTGTGACAGGGTGCAAGCGCGGTATTGGCCGCGGTATGGCAGAGGCGCTTGCCGCCGCTGGTGCTGATATTATCGGTGTGAGTGCATCGCTTGAGACAAGCGATAGCGCGGTTAGTAAAAGCATTGAGGCGATGGGGCGTAAATTCACCGCCTATCAATGTGACTTTGCAGACCGTGAGGCCGTGAAGGCGTTTATTGACAATGTGAAGGCCAATCATGCGACGCCTGATATCTTGATCAATAATGCGGGTACAATTTTGCGTAAACCTGCCGCAGAGCATGAGGATGAGCTGTGGGATGAGGTGATGGAAGTAAACCTAAACGCGCAGTTTGTAATGAGCCGTGAGTTTGGCCGTGACATGGTGGCGCGCGGGTCTGGTAAGATTATCTTTACCGCCTCTTTGCTGACCTTCCAAGGGGGTATCACTGTGCCGGGCTATGCCGCATCAAAGGGCGGTATTGGCCAACTTGCCAAGGCGCTGGCGAATGAATGGGCCGCGCATGGGGTGAATGTAAACGCGATTGCCCCTGGCTATATTGCGACTGATAATACGCAAGCTTTGCAAGATGATCCGGTGCGTTCGAAATCTATCCTTGAACGTATTCCTGCCGGTCGTTGGGGCACACCGCAAGATTTTGGTGGGCCAGCTGTGTTCTTATCATCATCTGCCGCAGATTATGTGCATGGCACTATTCTAACCGTCGATGGCGGCTGGATGGGTCGCTAAAATGATTATGCCGCATCATTACTGGTGCGGCATAAATAGGTCTCGTAATTATAAATCTTACGCGCAATAGGGCGCATCATTGCCCCAGCGATGTTGAGATATATGCTCAACATTTGCCTCATGATCGCGCGCCGCCTGCCACATATCACGCCATTTTTGCCAATCATCTAAGGCGCTGTCTGGGTGCGTTTTTGAACGGGCAATGAATTCAGGGAACTGGCTTCGGCCAGTTGCTTGGCCGGTGACATTATAGCGTAAATCAAACGACCAGCGATACTCATCACTGTTATTGGGCAGGGAGCAATGCGGCGTCAAAGGATGGAAAAGCACCGCCCCGCCAGCCTTTACCGGAAGCGGGGTTGTGGTGCCTGAGGCCAAGAACTGATCAGGGATGACCACCTGATTCTTTAGGCAATGCGGCAATAGAGCATCATAGGCGCCATCTGATACTTGCAAACAGCCATTTTCAATCGTCGCATCAGTCACAGCCAGCCAGACGGTCACCATTTGCGTCTTATTCGCCTCTGGCAGGGTGACGCCCATATCTTGGTGCCAGTCTGTCGATACGATATGCGCGCGATGTTCTGATTGCGGGACAGCGCGTTGTGGCGGCTTGATGCGCACATGCTGGATCGGGTTAGAGGTAATCTCAGGCCCTATTAGTGCTTCGATGGTATCCAGAATATTCTTGTGCCTGACAATATCAAACATAGCTGGCCCGAAATGCATCGGGGTTTTTGTGGTGATACCATCATGAGGCAGGCTGATATCAAAAGGCTGATACCAGTCAAAATTGCCTTGATAACATTGGTCAAGCTTCTGCCAAAAATCCATCTCATCTGTGGCAGGCTTAACCAATCCTTGCGCCGCCCAATCATCATAAAGCCTATCCATGAGCGCGAAATATTCACGGCGGATGCCTTGCAACGCCTTGTCATCAATGAGGTTCTCAATGACGACAAAGCCTTTAGTGTTAAAATGATCAATCTGCGCTTCTGTTATCATAATTTATCCTTTGTGGTTCCTAAAGAAGAATGGTCACAATTGATGGCCAAATCAGCAGAACTGATAGCGCCAATAGCTGGACCCCAATGAACGGCAGGAAGCCGCGGAAGATATCTGTGAGTGAGATATGCGCCGGTGCCACTGATTTCAGATAGAAAGCGGCAGGGCCAAAAGGCGGTGATAAGAAGCTGACCTGCATATTCATACAGAATAACACCCCGAACCAAATCCCAATATGTTGCGGCTCAAGCTGGCCCAAAAAGCCAATCTCTTCAATCGGTAGGCGTTTTACAATTGGCAAGAATACAGGAATGATCAGCAACACAATGCCAACCCAATCCATAAAGGCGCCCATGAATAGCAAGATAAGCATCATCATCAAGATAACACCCATAGTCGGCATATCAGCGCCGACAATAAGCTGTGCGATATAGGCAGGGCCACCAGCAAGCGTGTATGCGCCGGCCAATGCGGCGGCACCGACTGTTACCCAAATGATTGTGCCTGTTGAACGCAAGGTGCGCATCATTGATACCCACACCAAATCAACCGACGCTTCGCGTCTGATAACGGCAATCATAAAGACCGCAAAAGCGCCCATGCCGGCGGCTTCGGTGATGCCGGTAATGCCGCCATAAATAGAGCCAAGCACGATACCGATGACGATAAAGGGCGGTACCATCCCGCGGCCATGATGCCAGCCTTTCTTCGTCCGCTCTAGGCCAAAGAAGAAGAAAATCAGCGCGGCAAATACGGCGATGATGCCAATCATATAAGGTAGGTGATAGAGCATGCCCCATGTCGGGATTTCAAATTTATCCCCATCTGGCACATTGCGACCTAGCACTGTTAGGAACAAGATACGAAGCACAAGCAAGGCTGTTGTGCCTATGACCAATAGAGACATAAAGCCGCCAAACATTTTGGCTTTTTCACCACCTTCCGGGTCATCTTTGCGCGGCTCTGGCAAGGGGGCTTGTGAAGGGTCTAGCTGGGTGCGGATAATGATATAGGCGATAATGAAAGCCGCTAGCATAAAGCCCGGCACAAACGCACCTGTGAACAAAGCCTTGATAGAGGTCTCTGTGATAAGGCCATAGATAATCAAAACAATCGAAGGCGGGATCATCGTGCCAAGCGAGCCACTGGCACAGATGGTGCCGATAGCGAGGTTCTGATTATAGCCAAGACGCAACATTTGCGGCAAAGCAATCAGGCCAAGAAGCACAACTTCACCGCCGATAATGCCAGACATAGCCGCCATTAATACAGCCATCAGTGAGGTCACAATCGCGATACCACCGCGCATACGGCTCATCCAGAAATCAAGCGAATCATACATCTGTTTGGCAATGCCTGAACGTTCAAGCAAGGCCGCCATAAAGATAAATAAGGGCACCGATATCAGGACATATTCTGTCATCAAATCAAAGATTTTTTGTGTCAGAAGATATAAGGGTCCTGTGCCCGGATTTTTTGTTAACAGGCCTGTGCCAAAGCTAGCCGGGTCTAAAAACAAGCTTGGCTCAAACTTTAGGATCAAGACAACAGCGGCAAGAAAGGCTGAGGCGAACCCAAGCGGCATGCCTATGCCAAGAAGGAAAATAAGTCCAACGACGAGAATAATTGAAATGAGGCCGATATCCATTACTTTGCTCCTACGCTTTTCTTAATCGCTTCTAGCTCTTCTTCATCAATGATATCTTTCTCAATCATCTCAGAAGGGTCTTTATCCCAATCAATGATCAAATTCACCAAGGCCTGCACAGAGATGAGGCACAGTGTGATCAAAATCATCGGCTGGATAGTCGCTGGAATGGGGGGGTCAAAGGCGGTGCCAAAGACTTCCCAGCGGTAGAATTTATTGATAAATACTTGTTTATAGCTGCCATAAACAAGCAGGGCGGTGAATAGCCACAAGCACGCCACCCAAATGGTGTTGCACACATGTTGCGCCCATCTTGGCAGAATCTCATAGATGATAAAAATACGGATATGGGTGCGCTGTTGCATGGCATAGATGCCAGAGAGCATGAAGACAAAACCAGCAATCCATAAGGTCAACTCATTCGCCCATAGGGTTGGCTTTTCCACGATATAGCGCAAAAACACCTCATAGAGCATAACCATCGTCATCGAGATAATGAGGATCATGGTGATGCGGCCAATGAACATGGCGATAAGGTCAATCTTGGTCGTATATTCATATTCCATCGAGGCAAGAACAATACTACGCACGCCCATCGCAAAGCTGATAGGGATGACAAATAGTGCCAGCCAATCGACGAAATCTGTTAGCCCGCCAAATAAGCCCGGCAAGAAGGGCGTTAAATCTTTGCGCTCATGCAATTCAGTCATTTGCGCGAGCATTGATTCATTGGTATGCGGAATAAAATCAAGGATATAGGCTGGCCCGTGCCAGATAACCCACCCCGCGCTAAAGACAAATATAAATGGCGTAATCCATTCTTGCAGACCACCAGAGGTGTGACTGCTTTTCTTAAATAAATTAGCTAATGGCATAATGCTTGATAAACGCACGATCTGGCTCCACTCCTAAACCATTGCCTTGCGGCACGGTTATTTTCCCCTTATTGCCCTTTACCTGAGCGTGAATATTTAATGGCTCTTCTAGTAACTCATCCCGAAATTTATTGTCTGTCGTATCAAACTCTAACATAGGCTCCCACGGAAACAAGCCGCCTGGCAAGGGCGGCATGGCCGCTAGCAGATGCATATTTGTTGCGACCGCAATGGCTGAGCCCCACACATGATTAATCACAGGCGTAAAATGCGCGTGGCACAAGGCCAATACGCGCAGATATTCTGAAATGCCGCCAAGCGCACAAACCTCTGGCTGGGCAATGCTAAGGCCTCTTGATGCCAGTAATTGCTGCCAGCCCCAGCGGTTAAATTCAGCCTCACCGCCCGCGATATTGACCTTAAGGCCCGCGCGTAATTCCGCATAGCCTTGATAATCTTCAGGCGCAATCGGCTCTTCAAACCAATAGGCATCAAGCTCTTCTAGTGCGCGGCCAACGTAAAAAGCATCTGAGGTCGTATAGGCATGATTGGCATCTGCCATAAAGCGGAAATCATCACCGACACCGCGCCGCACCGCCTGTGCCAAGCGTGCATCATCTTTGGGCCCGCGCCCGATTTTCATCTTGGTCGCAACAAAGCCCATATCCTTAATGGCAGCTGCTTCATCTTCAAAGCGCGCGCATAGGCTTTCAACGGGCTCAGGGCGTAGCATCATGCCATAGCCGTAAACAGGGATTTCATCACGATGCTTGCCGCCAATAAGCGTGTGAAGCGGCATGCCAGCAACCTTGCCAGCGATATCCCAGAGCGCGATATCAACGCCAGACAGCGCCTGTAATGGCATGCCTTTCTGGCCGTGATCGCGTAATAAATTATAAACCTTATGCCACAGCACGTCGCGGTCTAGCGGCGAGTGGCCTAGTATGAGGGGCTGTATGACTTGTTCGACAATGGTTTTATTAGCGATAGCAACAGTGCCAGGGCCAAAACATTCTCCCCAGCCAGTGATGCCTTCATCAGTCTCTACCTCAACGAGGTGCGCCGTGCGCTTGTCGTAATACTGCTGAGAATACCCGAGCAATTCGGGCATTTTGTACGATAGTACATGACTGGTTATTTTGGTGATTTTCATCGTTCAACCAGTTCCAATAAAGAGGTGGCAATACAAGGATGCATTGCCACCAATTAAATTGTGAACCTAAAGGCTTACTTCATGGCCCCTAAGTCTTTTAGGAATGTGATGTGGCTCTGTAGAAGCTGCTTTGCTTCTGGTGTTGTCGCAAATTCTGTCCAAGCTTGCTGAACAGCACCGCGATAGATAGCCAAATCTTCATCAGACCATGTGTTTAGGTTAACACCCTTTGCACGAAGATCTTTCGCAGTTTGTGCGTTCTTCACTTCGTTGACTGTTGAGTTCTTCAGACCAAGTGCCTGCATACCAACTTTCAAGATAGCTTGGTGATGCGCTGGCATTGCGTCCCATACATCCTTGCGGCAAGCAAGGTGGTCAGCTGGCATTGAGTGGAAACCAGGATAGTTTGTGTGGTTGGCAATATCGTACAGACCCAAGCCAACATTGTTGGTAAGGTTAGCCGCATCCGCACCATCAATGATGCCTGTCTCAAGCGCTGTAAAGATCTCGTTAAAGTCCATAACAATTGGTGAGGCACCAAGGTTTTGGAAAATCTTTGTGATAACGCCTGGAGGTGAACGGAACTTCCAGTTCTTCAGATCATCAATGCCTGTGAATGGCGCTGTTGATGATAGTGATTCAGGGCCAGGGATCCACCAGCCAACAAATTCCATGTTGTAATCATTATAAAGCGCATTTAGCTGGTTATAACCGTCAGCATGCAATAGCCATGCATATTGCTGGTATGGGTTTTGGTAACCACCTGTCAAATCGCCTGTAAATTGGAACGCAGGGTTCTTACCAGTTTGGTAAGAGCCGCCTGTCATATCACAATCAAGAATACCTGTTGCTGCGGCATCAAATGTTTCTGCTGATTTCACAACAGAGCTGCCATAGAACATTTCGACTTGGATCTCACCATTTGACATGGCTGTGATGTCTTCGATGAACTCAGCTGCCATCTGACCAGAGAGTGTTTCTGGTGAGAAGTGTGTCTGAATGCGCAAGCTGGTTGTTTGCGCTGACGCTGATGCGGCCATCCCAACTGATAGGGCCAAAGCCGAAGCGGCCATGGTTAGACCTTTAAATGTAGTTTTCATGGAATCCTCCCAGATTATTATTTTTCCAAATTATTATTGTTAATGCGTTAACCATGAGCCGTATTCATCATG
>DBMZ01000101.1 GCA_002299005.1 Alphaproteobacteria bacterium UBA685
GCAATTTCATCATGCGATTATGCAATCTGCGCGTAATGATTTCTTGCGCGAATCTCTTGAAAAATTAGCCCATCTATTTATCCTCATCGGCGATACCGCCTATCAATTAAAAGACCGTCAATCAGCCGCGCATGATCAACATAAAGCCATTTATGAAGCGATAGAGCGCGGCGATGAAGCGGCCGCGCAAAAGGCGATGGAAGACCATTTACAAGACGCGCTTGCCGCAAGGTTGCGCCTTTTATCGCAAGATCAGGATGTGAAGGCATGATTAAAAAGCCGCTATTTAATGAGGCCATCTTGCGCGATATACGTCGCCTAATTGTCACATTCGCCCTCGCCCTTGCCGCAGGCGCGCTGTTTTTATCTCTTCAATTTCCCGCGCCTTTTTTAATGGGGAGCCTGTTTGGCGTCTGGATTATTGGCGCCAATATAAAGCCGCTCCAGCCCCATTTAGGCGTGGCGAGATGGTTCCATATCCCCGTCGTACTTGGCCTAGGGGTTTTGATTGGTAGCTATTTTAACCTTGCGGTGATGGGCCAAGCCTATAAATGGATTGATACGGCCATCATCATGACCCTTGTGACGATATTGGTCACATCTGTTGGGTTTTTCTACTTAACAAAAATCCGCAGCTATGACCCGCTTATGGCATTCTTTTGCTCTATTCCAGGGGGGCAAGCAGAGGCCTTGGTTATGGCGCGTGAACAGGTCGAAAAAGATTATGTGGTCGCCTTGTTCCATCTGGTGCGTGTGACGATCGTCTTCTTTTCCACACCGCTATTATTGGCTTACTTACAAGGCGCTGAGGCGGTGAATGCGTCTAACGCCAAATTAACCGCCATGCCAAGCATCGCAGATCTAAGCGAAAGCCAAGCCATTTACTTTGTTGGCCTTGGGATAAGCGGCTATATCACAGCCCGATTCCTACGCTTGCCGATGGCGCATTTATTTGGCCCTGTGATCTTCTCAGCCATTGCCCATATGCTAGGGTTTGTGCAAATACCGCGGGTGTTTGAATTTGTGCTATTGGCGCAATTATCTATTGGCGGCGCGGTTGGTGCACGGCTTGCCAATGTCCAATTCAGGAAATTAATCAGCTATATTAAAGACGCCTTCATCATGAGTGCGATGATCATAACGCTGTATTTTCTAGCCGCCTTAGGCGTCTCATTCTTCATCGGCCAAGATTTATTGGGCTTATGGCTCGCCTTTGTGCCGGGCGGCCTTTATGAGGTGACGTTGTTAGCGCTATTATTTGGCTTTGATATTGCCTTTGTCGCCTTTCACCACACCATCCGCATTTTGCTGGTCTTCATATCCTTGCCGCTTGCCGCCGCACAACTCCGAAAGAAGCAAAAGCAGTCATAAGGCCTTAGGGGATAAAGACCTCCCCTGCCGCCAATTTACGGGCGGTGCGCACAAGACCGGCTGATTTATGTGTAAAGCTACCATCGGCGGCAATCTCATAATCTGTCACAACCTGCATGACGCCCATCGGATGGTGCAGGTGGATGGTGGCAGGCGCCGCCTCTGGTTGCTTCATCAATTCATAAGCAACAGTACCAGCTGTCAGCGCGCAAGATGCCATGCATTGAGAGCCTGTCACAGCCATTGTCGGGTGCGTCGTCCAAGGCATAAAATAGCGCGCATGTATCTCACCCACATTTTCATGCGCGGCAAAAAGGCCAAATTTAGGTGTCACTGATTTTGTGCAATCGCCCATGCCCATCAATGCACCAGCCTTTAATCTGACAGATTCCATTTTCGCAAAAAACGCTGTATTCGCATCAAGTTCTTCACGGCTCTCACGCCCGGTAAGACCAAAATCTGCGGCACGAGCCATCACCATCGGCATGGCGACATCCATGCATGTCACCTCTATTCCTTCAATCTCATCAATCACATTACCTGTTGGCAAAAACTGACCTGTTGATGAGCCGGCAACATCCATAAAATTCACTTCGACAGGCGCGGCTGTTCCAGGCACCCCATCAATCCCTGTATCGCCTGCATAGGTTAACTGCCCATCAGGCGTTTGCACACGCGCCAGAATATTCGCGCCCGTATTCACCGCCCGTATCTTTACCTCTGTGACATCACCGGCCGGCTCTATCAGCCCCATCTCAATTGCCGCCGCCCCCACAGCGGTCAAAATATTGCCGCACGTAGGCTTAAAATCCACCAGCCTATCTTCGACGCTCACTTGGGCAAAGAAATAATCAATATCAGCCCACGCATCTGTCGAACGCGACAGAATAGCGACTTTGGTTGTCACCGCATTACCGCCCCCTATGCCATCAATATTCAACGGATGACCAGAGCCAAGCGCGGCAACTAATATTTTTGCAAGCGCGTCCCTATCTTCCGGCAAATCAGCCTTGTTGAAAAACGGCCCTCTTGATGAGCCGCCGCGCATAAAAATAAACGGGATAGCTGTTTGCATGGGTCTACTCCTGATACATCCAATGAGGGCGGCGCCTAGGTAAGAAGCCTGATTGGCTCACCTTTGATAATGGCGTCTAAGCATGCCAGACTATCGCGATAAAACACCGCCATCGTCTCATTGGTAACATAGCCAATATGCGGAGACAGCAACAGGTTCGGCACCTTGCGCAGAGGATGTTCGGCCGGCAAAGGCTCTGTGCCATAGACATCGATAGCCGCGCCAGCGATCTCGCCATTTATCAGTGCATTAATAAGCGCATCCTCATCAATGATTGGCGCGCGTGAGGTATTCACAATAGAGGCGGTTGGCTTCATTAAGCTAAATTCTTGTGCGCCAACAAGGCCTGTTACACGCGGTGATAATTTCAGATGAATTGAAATGAAATCAGCCTGTGCAAAGAAATCTTCTTTCGGCAAATAGGTGACATCTTTTTCCGCCGCCGCCTCTTGGGTCAAATTCTGTGACCATGCCACAATATTCATCCCATAGGCCTTGCCAAATTGCGCCAGCGCCGCGCCAAGCCTGCCAAGACCAAGCACGCCCAAAGTGGCACCGCGCAAATCACGCCCGGCCCCTGATTGCCAGCCACCATTGAGCATCCCCATATGATTAGGCACAATATTGCGCGCCATAGCACCGATAAGCGTCATCGCTAATTCAGCTGTTGCATGGCCAGGTGATACACTGCCAGAGACGATGATATTATGCGCACGGCAAGCGGCAAGATCTATCGCTGCATTATTCATACCGTTCGTGACAAGCGCCCGTAGATTTGGCAAAGAGCCAATCAGGCCCGCATCAAACAAGGTGCGCTCACGCATGATGCAGATAATATCAAAAGGCATGAGCCGCTCGATAAGAGCTGGGCCTTTTAGATGATCGGTGAAAATCTGGATATCATGAGAGGCCGCCAGCTGATGCGCCTTCACATGCTCTGCGGCACTTGCCGTCCAATCATCAATAAAGGCAATTTTCATCCGAACCAACTCCTATATTTTACCTATAATGCGCCTATGCGCTTCTAATGTCGCCTTAAAGGCATGTGCATTTCAACAACTTTCGACCAAAAGCGCCTAAATATGTATCCTCATTATCACAGCGCAGATAGCACCGCGCGCAAAAGGGATTCATTC
>DBMZ01000100.1 GCA_002299005.1 Alphaproteobacteria bacterium UBA685
GGAGTAGGAGTAAATGGTTATCTTTGATTAGGTGGCCATTTTTATGTTTGTGGCATTTTTGGTGAGAAGGAAACCAGTCACATGTTCTCTGTTATGTTGTCATCTTGGACATTATTTTTCGGCCTTGCCTTGATTATGATAGGCAATGGTATTCAAATTGTTCTTTTGGGTGTGCGCTCATCTGAGGCGGGCTTTTCCAATTTAACATCTGGTCTTGTGATGGGTGGCTATTTTCTTGGCCTATTCCTCGGCTCACTTTTTGTGCCGCGGTTCCTCGCGCTTGTTGGTCACATCCGTGTTTTTGGGGCGCTTGCCGCCATCGCTTCTGCGGCCGTCTTAATGCATATTATTGTGATTGATCCCATTATTTGGGGGACAACGCGCATTCTGTCAGGCCTTGCCTATGCGGGCATGTATATTGTTGTGGAAAGCTGGTTGAATGACCAAGCCACCAATAAAACACGTGGCCAGATTCTCTCTATGTACCTGATTATCACCATGGGCGGGATGGGTATTGGCCAGCTGATTGCCGGTCTTGATGATGGCGTATCAGCGACCTTGTTCTTGATTGCTTCGGTGGCGGTATCGATTGCCGTTGTGCCGATTTTGATATCTGTTGGCAAAGCGCCTGATTTTACCCTGAATGAGAGCATCTCCTTGCGCCGCCTATTTAGCATCTCGCCCCTCGCCTTTGTGGGTATGGGGATGCAGGGCATTATCGCGGCGATGATGTTTGGTATGGGCTCTGTCTATGGCACCAATATCGGCCTCAGCTCTGGTCAGGTGGCGCTGTTCATGGTGTCTATCACCATTGGCTCGGTGGTGGTGCAATATCCTGTTGGGCGCCTATCAGACATTATTGATAGACGTCTTGTGATTTTGTTTGTGACATTCTTATCAGGCATATTTGCAGGCATGGCGGTGTTTGCTGGCGCAGATAATATATGGCTATTATATCTCATCATGGGATTATTTGGCGGCATGTCCTTGACGCTCTATTCGCTGTGTATCGCCCACGCCAATGATTATCTTAGCCCTGCACAGATGGTCGGCACGGCTTCGGCATTGATTATGGTCAATGGCGCTGGCTCTGTTATCGGCTCACCTTTGGTCGCGCTGATAATGGAAGTTGTGGGTAATATTGGTTATTATGGCACTATTGCGCTGATACATTTTGCCTTTGGCCTGTTTGTCCTATTGCGTATGACGGCGCGTGAATCTGTGCCAAACGAAGCGCAAGGGCCGTTTGTTGCGGTGCCAGAAGCAGGTACAGCTGTGGGTGTTGCCTTGAACCCTGAAACAGCTTGGGTCGAGGATGTCGCTGAAATAGCAGAAGATGATCCGCTCGCAGATAATCCCTATATTCCCGATAATTACGGGCTATTAGCGCCCAAGGAATAATCATCCTTTCAGACTAGCATGACGCTCTTTTAGGCTATCTGCCCTCTCCTTTGGGAGAGGTGCATTTAGCGATAAAGACTTCCACCCTCATCTCTTGAGTTATCTTATAATATTAGATTATTCTAATTTATAAATGACCTGGCACGCCCTTCAAAGAGATGAGACTGAACCATCACAATGCAGCGATTACACCGCCCTTTCACTATCTTGCTTTGCACGCTGTTTGTATATGGCACAGCTAGCATTGCCCATGCGGCAGAAATCAAGGATACAAAGCTGCTAACCATCACCAAAGTCACAGATGGCGACAGCTTGCGCGCGGGCGAGATACGTATCAGATTACATGGCATTGACGCCCCCGAAATGCGCCAAATCTGTCAGGCAGGCGGTGATTATTCTTGCGGAAAATCGGCACAAGCGTATTTGGCGTCTGTGCTAGGCCACAATGCGACGCTTAAATGCGATCATCTTGATACTGACCGTTATGGGCGGTTTGTGATGCGTTGCTATCATCGCGGGGTTGATATCAGCGCTGGCATGGTGCGCGCTGGCTGGGCATTGGCCTATCGCCGCTATTCCCTCGATTATATTGGTGATGAGGCCGAAGCAAAAGCGGCCAAAAGAGGCCTATGGGCAGGTACCTTCAAGACGCCCGAACAATGGCGACGCGATAATTAGGCGGGATGACAGATAGCCGCCCCTATAAAAGCCCCAAATCACGTAACTCAGAGGCAAGCTCAGCTGGCATAGAGGCGCCATCACTGATATCGGCTGGCATATCATCTGGCGCATTATCAAGCTCAAGATAGCGCCATCCTTGAAAGATGCGCTCTTTGCGCGGCCAGACAGGGATAATCTCAGGGTTCAGGACGATACCACAGCGCTTGACCCCATCTGCGCCTGTCAGCTCAATCATATCATCGATGCGTTGGCGGGCTTGCATCTTGCCTTTGATAATCCAATAGATAGACCCGCCATCAAGCAATTCATCTTTACGGCGCGGCCAATTGCGCGTGGGATGGATAATCGGCAGGCCTGCTTTGAGGCGTTGGCCCTGCCATTCACGCATTGAGTCAATCGACACAGACCCCACTGATAATTTTTTTAGATGAACGCCCATAATATCCTATAGCAAAAATAAAGCGGCTAGACCTAAGAAGACAAAGAAGCCCACCACATCTGTGATAGTGGTTATAAATACGGATGAGGCGACAGCTGGATCAACCCCAAATCGCACTAATGATAATGGCACCAATGTGCCTGTCAGACCAGCGATGACCAAATTAATCACCATCGCACCGCCAAGGATTAAGGAAATCCAAATATCACCAAACCAAATATAAGAGACCACGGCGGCGATAATCGCAAATAAAACGCCATTTACCGCGCCAACAAGCAATTCACGAAGGGCAAAGCGTGCGGCTGATTGGGTGCTAAATTCCTGCATCGCAATGGCGCGCACAGCGACCGTCACAGTCTGTGTGCCAGCATTACCGCCCATCGAGGCGACGATTGGCATTAACACCGCCAAGGCAACGACTTGTTCTAATGTGTTCTCAAACAGGCCAATGACCAAAGAGGCAAGAACGGCCGTTAATAGGTTCAATAACAGCCAGCCAGCACGCCCTTGAAATGTCTCAAGAAGAGAGGAGCGAATAGACGCATCAGACACACCCGCAAGGGCCATCAAATCTTCTTCGGCCTCTTCATCGATAACATCCACAATATCATCAAGCGTGATAACACCGACCAGCCTGCCATCTTCATTGACAACAGAGGTCGCCACCATCCCATAACGGCGGAACAGCATCGCGACTTCTTCTTGGTCCATTTTCACAGGCACTGAGCGAAAATCGACCGTCATGATTTCAGAGAGCCTTACAGGACGGTTCGCACGCAATAAGCGGCCCACATTAATCTCACCAATCGGGTGAAAATTCGTATCCACCACCATAATCAAATAGAAATCCTGATTATCATGACTAGACACGCCGCGCAGATGATCCACCGTCTGGCCCACAGTCCAATAAGGCGGCAACATAATCATCTCACGTTGCATCATTCGGCCCGCAGAATCCTCAGGGTAAGATAGGCCCTGCTCCACAAAAACACGATCTTGCACGGTCAGGTTTTTCAACACCTCATCGCGCTCTTCAGGCTCAAGCTCTTCAACAATCGTCACCGCATCATCTGAATCAAGTTCAGGCAAAGCTTTGGCGATCGCCTCAGGGCCGATAATATCAAGCACCTGTTCAAGCACGTCTTCATCAAGATAGGTCATCGCCTCAGGATCTAGCTCATCACCTAGCATGCGCAAAAGCTGGCTACATTTCTTTGGTGAGATACGGCCAAGCAAATCTGCCATATCCGCCGAGTGAAGCGGCGCTGTCAGCGCGCGGACACGGCGTTGCTCGCCTGCCTCAACAGCAGCCATAATCGCGGCCTCAACCTTTGGCGTCAGGCCATAAAGAGATTTGGCAGGAATTTGAGAGACCTCAGCATCTGTCGCGGTGATATCATGGTCACTGTCATTCATAATGATATCTCCTATGCTTGTGCGTTAAAACTCGGCTATGCCGCTAGTTGATATAATGCCTTATTATCATGGCATAATGCTGGCAGTCTGAATAAAAGCAAACAAGGCTTTTGCTGATTTATGAAACGCGCTATATCGTCACAAGATGGCACATCACCTGATAAGGCACGCCTCGATCTCTTGGTCGATCATATCACAGAGAGCCTGACAATAAAAGGGCTAGCCCTGCTTATAAACCCGCCCTATCTTACAAGGTAATATTATTACAAAACGGGTTTTTGAAAGAATATGATCGAAAGATACCAAGCGCAAAAGCGGCGGTTAAGAAAGAGGATCCCTATTGTTTATACGCCATGACCTACCCTATAGAGCGATAGCGTTTCATGGGGAACGTGCGCCTTGGATAGGCGGCGATTTGCAGACGATGCGCAACCATCTTTTGCGCCTGACACCGCCCATTGAAGATGGCACGCCCATGCGCATAGAGCTATCTGATGGCGATGCTTTGCTTGGCATCTTTCATGAAACAACGCACCCCAAAAGCAAGGGGATTATCATCATCGTGCATGGTCTTGCCGGCGATTGCGACAGCTCTTATGTGCGCCATTTGGCAAGAGACGCGCTGCATAGCGGCTATGATGCGTTGCGCCTTAATCTGCGCGGTGCGGGTGCTGGCAGTGCGCTGGCCAAGTCAAACTATCATGCGGGGCGCGCAGATGATCTTGCCGCCACCTGTCATCATCTAGCAGAAACTTTCCCCGAGAAGGATTTATATCTGTGCGCCTATTCGCTTGGTGGCACCATGGCGGTCAATCTTGTCAGCCGCTATCACCCGCCCGCCGCATTAAAGGCGGTAGCCAGCTTTTGTGCACCCATTGATATGACAGATAGCGCAAGGCGCTTTCACGAGCCGCGAAACCATCTCTATAATCGTCACTTTACCAATAGCCTTATCTCACTTGCCATCGCGCGCTTGCAAGATGATGCCGCAACTATCCCTGCTGGCCTGACAGAGGCACGCTTGCGCGCCATAAAATCAGTGCGTGAATTTGATGATATCTTCACAAGCAAGATAGCCGGCTATCAAGATGCTGATGATTATTACCGCGGCACAACGCCCCTGAGTGACCTTGATAAGATCACAATCCCCACCTTGCTGGTCCATAG
This sequence comes from Alphaproteobacteria bacterium UBA685, assembly GCA_002299005.1. GTDB lineage: Bacteria > Pseudomonadota > Alphaproteobacteria > Puniceispirillales > Puniceispirillaceae > UBA685. Next base: position 5,105 of record DBMZ01000100.1, read on the forward strand.
TGACAATGATCCGCTGATCCCTGCAAGCGCCTATCATAAATTAGAATCCCATAAAGCGCTTTTCTGCGTTATAACCAAAGGCGGCGGTCATGTCGGGTTTCATGGCCGCAAACAGCCCTTTGATTGCTGGCAATCACAGATGGCTTTGCAATTTTTTAACACTCAGCGGCAAAGGTGACTATGCCCCCGATTACCTCGCATCAAATCAGCGCACATGGCCTGTCTGTTAGCGTCACCAACTATGGCGCGTCTTTGCATGATCTGCGTCTGACAGACCATAACCAGCCGCTTATTTTAGGTTTTAGCGATCCAAGTGATTATGCCCATCATCACAGTCATATGGGCGCAACGGCTGGTCGCTATGCTAATCGTATTTCCCCAGCTGAAATCACAATTGACGGCAAACACCACCTGCTTGATGCGAATGAGAATGGCACGACCATCTTGCATGGCGGCGCACAAGGGTGCGGCACGCGCCTCTGGCAATTGGTCCATCATGATAAGACAAGCATCACTTTTCGCCTGATAGAGGAAGATGGCCATATGGGCTTTCCTGGCAAGGTTGAGATTGAGGCGCGTTATGAGGTCACCGCGCACCAGACATTGACCATCAGCTATCATGCCACTAGCACCGCGCCGACCTTTATGAGCCTCGCGCATCATAGCTATTTCCGCCTTGATAATGAGGCTGATATTAGCGCGCATGAATTACAAATAATGGCCGAGCAATATTTACCAGTGGATGACGCAAATCTGCCGACAGGCGAGATTGCGGCGGTTGCCAATACCGCGTTTGATTTCCGCCAGCAAACCGCGATTGGCCCGCGTGCTTTTGACCATAATTTCTGTCTTTCATCCACCACCCCCTCAGCGATAAGACCTGTGGCGCGTCTCTTTAGCCCGCATTCTGGCATTGAGATGAG
>DBMZ01000072.1:0-1768 GCA_002299005.1 Alphaproteobacteria bacterium UBA685
CACTATCGCCAGCATCAGCAAGGCAAGGAAACCTCAACAAACCCAATCGCATCAATCTTTGCGTGGACAAGAGGCCTTACCTATCGTGCGCGTTTCGATAACACACCAGAAGTTGAGAAATTTGCTCAAACAGTTGAAGATGTCTGTGTTAAGACGGTTGAACGTGGCCAGATGACAAAAGATTTGGCGCTATTGGTCGGCTCTGACCAGCCATATCTTACAACAGATGAATTCCTTGATGCGCTTGATACAAATTTGCAAGCGGCTATGGCGGCTAATTAAGCAGGTATCTGTCTGATATAAATGAAAAAAGGCGCCGATGATGGCGCCTTTTTTTATGCCTGATAAAAGGCCCGTATCATTAGCTTTGCAAAGCGGCCTTAATCGCGGCAATTGCCTCATCTGCCTTGGTGGCATCAGGCCCGCCTGCTTGTGCCATATCAGGGCGACCGCCGCCCCCCTTGCCGCCCAAAGCCTCTGAGCCAATGCGCACAAGATCAACCGCATTAAAGCTTTGCGTTGCCTCATCACTGACACAAATAACAATAGACGCCTTGCCTTCATTGCGGGCAATCAGCGCGATGACTAAGGCACCGCCGGCCGATTTCAACTCATCCGCCAAAGGCTTCAAATCTTTCGCAGGCACGTCATCCAAGACCTTACCGATAAAGCTGACATTACCGATACTCTCTGCCTCTTGGCCTTTCGCACCACCGCCTGAGGCCAATTTACGGCGCAAATCGCTCACTTCTTTATCAAGCTTTTTACGATCTTCCAGCAAGCTTGCCACACGGTCTGAGACTTGCTCTGGTGCGGCTTTTAGCAAAGAGGCCACCTCATTTAACTGCGCATCTCTGGCAGTCATCCAATGACGAGCGCCTTTTTGCGTGACCGCCTCAATACGGCGCACACCGCCAGCAACAGCGCTCTCTTGGACGATTTTCAAAATGGCAATATCACCTGTGCGGCTCACATGGGTGCCACCGCAAAGCTCAACAGACCAAGCGGCACGGCCCTCAACATCTGTTGGCCCGCCCATTGATACAACGCGCACCTCGTCACCATATTTCTCACCAAACAGCGCCAAAGCGCCCTCTTTGATGGCTTCTTCTGGTGTCATCAATCTGGTAGAGACTTCATTATTAAGCAAGATACGGGCATTCACAATCTCTTCAACAGCCGCCAATTCCTCAGCCGATACGGCCTTTTGGTGGCTAAAATCAAATCGCAAACGCTCAGGCCCCACATTAGAGCCCTTCTGTGCGACATGATCGCCCAATACCTCACGCAGTGCCTCATGCAACAGATGCGTGGCACTATGGTTGGCTTTAATCATCGCACGGCGATCTTTATCAATCACCATAGCCACACCGTCACCTACTGAGATTTGTCCCTCTGTCACCGTGGCATGGTGGCGGAATAGACCGGCCGCTGTCTTGGTTGTATCTGTGATCTCAGCCTTACCGCCATCACAAGACATCGCGCCAATATCGCCCACCTGGCCCCCTGATTCACCATAAAAACAGGTTTGGTTGGTAATGAGTTCAACCTTATCACCCGCCTTCGCATCATCTACAATTTTGCCATCGGCTAGAATTGTTTTGATCTCAGCCTCTGTTTCCTCACGGCTATAGCCAAGGAATTCAGTGCCACCAAATTTATCAGCTAGCTCAAGATACACGGCCTGCTCTGCGGTGCCGCCTGAACCTGACCATGCGGCTCTTGCGGCGGCCTTTTGTGCGGCCATCGCTTCATCAAAGCCAGCTTG
>DBMZ01000072.1:1972-4786 GCA_002299005.1 Alphaproteobacteria bacterium UBA685
ACCAACTCATGCATCACAGGGTCTTTACAGCCCATCTGGTGCAAATGGCGCATCGCGCGGCGCATGATACGACGAAGCACATAACCGCGCCCTTCATTTGATGGCAACACACCATCGGCAATCAAAAAGCCCGCTGAACGCAGATGATCAGCCACAACACGGTGAGATGTCTTGAACGCCCCATCAGGGTCTGTTGATGACACATTGGCCGAGCTTTCAATCAGCGCGCGCATCAAATCAATATCATAATTATCATGTGAGCCTTGCAAGACAGCCGCAATACGCTCCAGGCCCATGCCCGTATCAATTGACGGCTTTGGCAGGTTCAGGCGCTCTGTCTCAGTTTGCTCATATTGCATGAACACCAAATTCCAAATCTCAATGAAGCGATCGCCATCTTCATCTGGTGAGCCTGGCGGGCCGCCTGGAATATGGTCGCCATGATCATAGAAAATCTCTGAACAAGGACCGCAAGGACCTGTATCGCCCATCGACCAGAAATTATCAGAGGTCGCAATGCGGATGATACGATCATCACTAATGCCAGCAATCTTGCGCCAAAGGGACGCCGCTTCTTCATCTTCGTGATAGACGGTGACAAGAAGCTTATCTTTATCAAGACCAAAATCACCTGTGATCAGGTGCCAGGCATTATGAATGGCTTCTTCTTTGAAATAATCACCAAAAGAGAAATTACCAAGCATTTCAAAAAACGTGTGATGGCGTGCGGTGTAGCCGACATTCTCAAGGTCATTATGCTTACCGCCCGCACGGACGCATTTTTGCGACGTAACAGCTCTGGTATAATCGCGCTTTTCAAGACCTGTGAAAACATTCTTAAATTGCACCATACCCGCATTGGTAAACATCAAAGTGGGATCATTCTGTGGCACAAGAGGGCTTGAGGCTATTTCAGCATGCCCGGCCTTCACAAAATAGTCTAAAAAAGCTGATCTGATATCTTTGACGCTTGCCATTGGTTTATAAAATCCTGTGTCCTGACACGAAAATGAGACATTGAGTATAATAGGCTAATTTGTAAAACAAATACCAAAGCAGGTCTAGCCTTGGTACGCCAGCATCACACGGTTTTTCAGGAATTTTTGCGCTTATATACAGGCACAGCCTTCAAGATAAGAAAAAGGCCGCCTCTCGAAACCGAAAGACAGCCTTTACTCTAGGAAATTATAAGGGGCGCTTATTCTTCGCTATCCGCCTCTGGATCTTCTGCTATGGTCGCATCCATCATTTGGTCTTGTACAAGACCCGCATTTTGACGAATAGCCGCCTCAATCTCATTGGCAACCGCCGGGTTTTCTGTCAGGAACGTCTTTGAATTTTCACGCCCTTGCCCAATACGCTGGCCATTATAAGAGAACCAAGCACCGGCTTTTTCAACAAGGCCTGCGGCGACACCAAGATCTAGCAATTCACCATTTTTAGAGATGCCTTGACCATACATAATATCGAACTCAACCGTACGGAATGGCGCGGCGACTTTGTTTTTCACCACTTTCACTCTGGTTTGGTTGCCGACAACTTCGTCTCTATCCTTAATCGCACCAATACGTCTGATATCAAGGCGCACAGAGGCGTAAAATTTTAGCGCATTACCCCCTGTTGTTGTCTCTGGGTTACCAAACATCACGCCAATCTTCAGACGGATTTGGTTAATAAAGACCACAAGACAGTTTGAGCGTGAAATAGAGGATGTCAATTTACGCAACGCTTGGCTCATCAAGCGGGCTTGCAAGCCAACATGCGTATCACCCATCTCACCTTCCAATTCAGCGCGTGGCACAAGGGCAGCAACCGAATCCACAACCAGCACATCAATCGCACCAGAACGCACCAGCGTATCGGCAATTTCAAGCGCTTGTTCACCAGCGTCAGGCTGAGAGATAAGCAATTCATCCAAATTGACGCCTAGCTTTTTGGCATAAATCGGGTCAAGCGCGTGTTCCGCATCAACAAAGGCACAATTACCGCCTTGTTTTTGTGCTTCTGCCACAGCATGCAAGGCGAGCGTTGTTTTACCTGATGATTCAGGCCCATATATCTCGATGATACGGCCTTTTGGAAAACCACCAATGCCAAGCGCGATATCAAGCCCTAGCGAGCCTGTTGAAATTGCCTGCACATCGACCACAGATTCCTTCTGGCCGAGTTTCATAACAGACCCTTTACCAAAGGCCTTTTCAATCTGGCCAATAGCTGCTTCTAGCGCCTTATTTTTATCTTCATTTTTCATTTTTAGATCCACAATTTGTGCCGTCATAACAGAGCCTCCATCATGCATTATCTGATCACGCTGTCTAGCCTTAAACCCGCTCAATTTGCCCGTAAATCCCGAATAATATTTCGGCATGATAATCGCTCATAGACCGATTTATATCTGCGTTACGGAACGACAACCTTCAGCGGCTAAATTCACGTTTGTTCCTGATTTGTCTCATGTATCAAAATGCATTGCAAGCTTTTATTCACTTTTTGTTCTCATTTACCAAATGAACGCTGCTCTAGAACAGAACAAATAGGAACAAAAAGCGCACGCACAGCCTGCGCATCCCCCACTTACCGCTTGGGATTTATTCCCGATGAAGAGGGATTGAGAGCATAAACAAAGCACCCTTTTTGCTATTATCTGGTCGTTCATCTGTTGATACCAGCGCCAAATCGCCGCCCATTTGTGCGGCAAGCTTGCGCGCATTCGTCAGCCCGATACCTGTCGGCAAATCAGATTGCCCTTTGGTTGAACAATAGGGGCGGAAAATATCCTCTTGCCTGTCTTCTTGGATTCCCGGGCCATTATCT
>DBMZ01000071.1:0-464 GCA_002299005.1 Alphaproteobacteria bacterium UBA685
ACAAGCACAACAACCACACCATCACAGGTGCCGACGAGCAATATTCAGGCTAACAATATTCAGGCCAGCAATATAAAAGTGCCAGAAGACGCACCGCTTGGCATGCAGACAGCGCCTGAGACAGTGACGCCAGACGCGCCTTTATTTGATAGCGAAATGCCGTCAATGGATGCACGACTTGATTCAGACGGGCCCGTTGATATGGGTGATGTGCCAAATGGCCTCTTCACCCCGCCAGCTGATCAGCATGAAGCACCAGAGATGACAACAGAGGTAACGTCAGAGGTCGCAGAAGACACAGCTGAGGCAACAAATCAGCCATCTGGTATCTTAGGTGACTTGGCAACCGAAGCCTCTGCGCCTATTGAAGATGATGCTAACCAGCTTGATCTAGAAGAAGCTGTGGCACGCTTTGATGATATTGCAGAGACACCTTCAAAAGATGGGGCAAAACAGCCAGAGGG
>DBMZ01000071.1:642-7252 GCA_002299005.1 Alphaproteobacteria bacterium UBA685
CAGAGGGTAAATCAGATGATGATGCTTTCATCCTGTCAGCCCCTATTGTTAGCCCGGCTGATGAGGCGCTTGAACAAGCGGCCCCTATCCCCTCATCACGCCCATCAATCATCAAACAAATCTCAGGTCTTTGGCGGTCACGTCCAACAGATGATGAGGTTACACCGACAGCGAAACCTGCGGCGCAAAAGCAAGAAGAGCCTGCCATCTTGAATCTTTCAAGAGGCGATGCGTTGCAAGAATCACTGCCGATTGGCAACCAAAGCAGTGCCCAATCAGACGAGAGAGATGATGAGCTTGATATCCCTGCCTTCTTGCGCAGACAAGCTAACTAGCCGCTCTTAACAAGCGCCCTAACATCAAAACACGCCCCTTACGCACTGCGAAGGGGCGTGTTGCTACAAAAGGTTACAGTAAAGTGATTTGGCAATCATTACAGTGATGTATAGTTTAGCATTGAGGCTGGACGATACGCCCAAAAGCACCCGTCCAAGCGAGGAGAGTTTATTGAGACAAACAGCTGATAATATCAGTGGCACAGCAAGAGCTGGCCTAATGCAGACCACCATACAGGCACCGATTACGATGTCTGGCGTGGGCGTGCATTCTGGTCGTGCCGTCACAATGACACTTCACCCGGCCGCCGCCGATACAGGCATCCTATTTAACCGCGTTGATATTGGTGATGATGATGGGTTTGTCCTTGCCCATGCCACAAACGCGATTGAAACACAGCTTTGCACAACCATCAAAAATAATGTTGGCACCGAAGTGCGCATGATTGAACATTTGATGGCCGCCTTTCACGGGCTTGGCATTGATAATGTGATTGTTGAATTGAACGGCCCAGAGGTACCTATCCTTGACGGCTCAAGCGCCGCGATTGTTGAATCAATCAATCTTGTGGGCATCATGGCCACAGACAGCGCGCGCACCTATCTTGAGATTTTGGTACCTGTGACGGTTGAGCTTGAGAACGGGGCATGGGCCACGCTTTCACCTGCGCCAACGCTCCAGCTTGATATTGATATTGATTTCACAGACCCCGGCATTGGCAAACAGGCATTCTCGTTTGATAGCCGTGATGATGCCTTTGGTGATGAAATTGCCAGAGCGCGTACATTCTGCATGTTCAAAGATGTTGAGGCGATGCGCTTAGCTGGCCTTGGCAAGGGCGGCTCGTTGGAAAATGCGCTTGTCTATGATAATGGCACCTTGCTGAATGAAGGTGGCTTGCGCATGGAAAATGAATGTGTGAAGCATAAAGCGCTTGATTGCATTGGCGATTTGTTCCTTGTTGGCATGCCGCTGAAAGGGCGCTTGAGCGCGCATTTGCCGGGTCACCGCCTTAGCACGCTTGTCGTGAAAGCCCTGCTAGCAGATGAAAGCGCTTATCGCATCACAACCGAAAATGATGCCTATGATATCGCCCCATCACTAGAGCGCACATTGCCACTCGCCGCAACTGCCTAATCATCTCTGGCACAGCCGGTTCCCGCACCAAAAACCCCCGCACGTCCCTATTTATATTCTGAATTTGCCCACAATTTTGTGATGGGCCTTTCTTGCGATAAATTCCTCTTTATCACAGACGTAAATGCGCTATAAATAAAGGGAGATACTTACAATTTTAAAAAAGCGATATTCGTGATGTCACGCACATTAAAATCTATCTGTCTGGTGGGGCTCACAAGCTTGATTGTCGCCTGTTCATCCAATGACGAGGCTTCACTGCTTATCCAAGATGAGAAGCCTGTTGAAGAGCTCTATAATGACGCGCTGAATACGGCTTTGAATGAATCGCCCAAAGCGGCGGCACCGAAATTCGAAGAGGTTGAACGCCAGCACCCTTATTCAAAATGGGCGACACAAGCACAAGTCATGGCCGCTTGGGCGTTTTATGAAGATAACCAATATCCACGTGCCATCGCCGCGCTAGACCGCTTTATTGAATTGAACCCTGCGGGCGGTGAGCTGACAGAATATGCCTATTATCTGCGCGCGCTTAGCTATTATGAGCAGATTGTGAATGTTGAGCGTGATGCCGCTATGACAAGAGAAGCCCAAGAGGCTTTTGAAGATTTGTTGCGCCGCTATCCAGAAGGGCTCTATGCCAGAGACAGCCAGCTAAAGCTTGACCTGACAAGAACACATCTTGCGGGCAAGGAAATGGCCGTTGGGCGCTTTTATCTAAATGCCGGTCATCATGGCGCCGCTATCAGCCGCTTTAACGTTGTTGTGCGTGATTTCGATACCACAAACCAAGTGCCAGAAGCCCTTTATCGTCTGATTGAATCCTATCTCTCATTGGGTCTGCGTGATGAGGCGATGCGCGTTTTGCAAGTCGCTGAGTTCAATTACCCACAGTCCATCTGGACGGAGCGTGGGATTGCGCTTATTGATGATCCGAACCGCCCTGCCCCACAAGGTTTTGTGGAAGGGCTCTTTTCTAAAACTTTATCAGTGTTTGAATAATGTGCCATGCTCTGTTTCTTGAGCGTTAAAAATATAGTTCTCATTGAAGAGCTTTTACTTGATTTTAAATCTGGCCTGACAGTGCTAACGGGCGAGACAGGTGCGGGTAAATCTATCTTGCTCGATTCGCTTGGCCTAGCGCTTGGCGCGCGCGCTGATTTTGGCCTATTGCGCAAAGGCACAGACAGAGCCGCCGTCACCGCAAAATTTGAGCTTGCCGCCAGCCACCCTGTATGGGCGATGCTTGATGAGGCTGGTATTGAGACGACGGATGAATTGATTATCAAACGCCAATTACGCGGCGATGGTAAATCCCCTGCCAGCATTAATGATGAGCCTGTTTCGGTTAATTTACTGCGTCAGGTGGGTGATTGCCTTGTCGAGATTCAAGGCCAATTTGAAGGGCGCGGCTTGCTTGATGCGCGCAACCATCTAGGCCTGCTTGATAGGGCGTGCCAGCATGATGACACCCTCACCAAGCTAAAAGAAGCGCATCATGGCTGGCGTCTTGCCGGCAAAGCCCTTGCACAGGCAGAAGCCGACCTCCTGAAGGCCAAGGAAGAAGAAGAGTGGCTGCGTGATGCGGTGGAACAGCTTGATTTGCTTGCCCCTGAAATAGGCGAGGATGAGGCGCTTGCTAATGAGCGCACGCTTTATACCAACCTTGAAAAGATAGCCGAAGCGCTTGGCATCGCAGATGATGCGCTTAACGCAGAGGCAGGCGCAGAGACCGCCATTGCCCGTGCGCTCTCATCGATTGAACGCGTGGCAGATACAGCCGCAGGCAAGCTTGATAGCGCGCTAGATAGTCTTCATCGCACGACGGCCGAGTTATCCGAAGCAAGCGCCGCCCTTAGCCAAGCCGCCGCCAGCCTTGAGGCAGACCCGGCGCGCTTGTTGCAAATTGATGACCGCTTGCATGAGATCAGAACACAAGCCCGCAAGCATAATTGCACGACAGATGAATTGCCCGCGATGCATGAACGCCTTGCCAGAGGCCTTGCCGCGCTAGATGACAGCTCTGGCAATCTGGCAGAATTAAAAGCAAAGGAGCGCGAATGGCAGGCCTATTATGTCAAAATCGCGACCCTTTTATCAGAACGCCGCAGGGCCGTTGCCGCTAAGCTTGATGAAGCTGTGATGGCAGAATTGCCGCCGCTCAAATTAGAGGCCGCCCGCTTTGCCACCTTATGCAAACCGCTTGGCGAGGCAGAAGCAAGCGCTTGGACATCACAAGGCTGGGATGTTGTGCGCTTTGAAGCCGCCGCAAACCCCGGCCAAGATCTAGCCCCGATTGAAAAAGCGGCCTCAGGCGGAGAGCTTGCCAGATTCCTGCTTGCCCTAAAGGTCGTTCTTGCCCGCACCGAAGCACCAAAGACGCTTATTTTTGATGAGGTTGATTCAGGTGTCGGCGGCGCCGTTGCCGCGGCCGTGGGTGAACGCCTCTCGCGCCTTGGGGCGGTTAGTCAGACACTTGTCATCACCCATTCACCACAAGTTGCCGCCAAAGGCCAGCATCATTATAAAATCGCAAAATCAGCCTCTGATGATGCCGTCATAAGCCGCACAGATAGGCTGACAGAGCATGAGCGCGCAGAAGAAATTGCGCGTATGTTGGCAGGCGAACATATCACGCCAGAAGCAAGAGCCGCCGCCATAACCTTGCTTGGCTTTGATGACGCCGCGCTTTAATGGCCCAAGAAAGCCCTTTCATGATTACCGCAAATGACCTCCCGCAAAGCGCCGATGCCCTCACCCCCCTAGAGGCGACAGAGTGGCTATCAAAGCTCGCAGACGCGATTGCCTACCATAATGAGCGCTATCATGGGGAAGACGCGCCAGAAATAACCGACCAAGAATTTGACCAGCTGATGCGCTTTAACCTTGCGCTAGAGGCGGGTTTTCCTGACCTTGTGATACCTGCCAACGCGCCAAGCCAAAAGGTCGGCGCAGGGCCAAACACAGCCTTTGGCAAAATCACCCATGCGGTGCCTATGCTGTCCCTATCAAATGCGTTTGACGATAGTGATGTGACAGATTTTATTGACCGCCTTAAACGGTTTTTATCTCTGCCAGAGACAGAAAAAATTGCGCTCACCGCCGAGCCAAAGATTGATGGCTTGTCGCTGTCTTTGCGCTATGAGGAAGGCGTCTTAATCCAGGCCGCGACAAGAGGCGATGGCACAACGGGCGAAGATGTGACCGCCAATATTATGGTGACTGAGTCCATTCCCAAACGCTTGGCCGGCACGCCGCCAGCGTTGCTTGAGGTGCGCGGAGAGGTCTATATGGATAAGGCCGATTTCTTGGCGCTTAATCAGGCGCAAGAAGAAAAAGGCGGCAAGCTTTTCGCCAATCCGCGCAATGCGGCCGCCGGCTCTTTGCGCCAAAAAGATGCCGCCATTACCAAAAGCCGCCCTTTGCGCTTTTTTGCCTATAGTGCGGGCATCTATGAGGGCAAAAGCTGGCAGACACATTCAGACTTCTTGGCCGATTTACGCGCTTTTGGTTTTGTCGTAAATGAGATGACCGCGGTTTGTGATTCCGCTGAGGCCTTGATTGCGCATTATCATAAAATCGGCGCGGCCAGAGCGAGCCTGCCTTATGATATTGACGGGGTGGTCTATAAGGTTGACCGCCATGATTACCAAGCCCGCCTTGGGCAGGTAAGTCGCGCGCCGCGTTGGGCGATCGCGCATAAATTTCCGGCCGAAAAAGCGACCACCATTATCGAAGCGATTGATATTCAGGTGGGACGCACAGGCGCGCTGACGCCTGTTGCCCGCCTGACGCCTGTCAATGTGGGCGGCGTTATCGTCTCCAACGCCACCTTGCATAATGAGGATGAAATTATCCGCAAAGATGTGCGGGTGGGCGATGCAATTATCCTGCAACGCGCCGGTGATGTGATACCGCAAATTGTGGAAACGCTCACCGATAAGCGCCCAGCTGATTCGGTGCCTTTTATCTTTCCTGATACCTGCCCTGTCTGTGATAATCCTGCCATTCGCCCTGAAGGTGAGGCGGTGAGGCGCTGTAGTGCAGGCTTTGCTTGTTCCGCCCAATTTGTGGAACAGATGAAGCATTTTGTCTCGCGTAATGCCTTTGATATTGAGGGGCTTGGTGCCAAGCAGATTGAACAATTTTTTGCCCTAGGCTGGCTTGCCGCCCCTGCCGATGTATTCGCGCTGACCAAGCGGTTTGAGGATATTGCCGCGCTTGAGCGTATGGGCGAGAAATCAGCCAGCAACCTGATTGCCGCGATTGATGAGCGTCGTAATATTGGCCTAGAGCGCGTGATATTTGCCCTTGGCATCAGGCAAGTTGGGCAAGCGACGGCCAAATTATTGGCGCAACGCTATGAGAGCCTAGAGGCGCTTATCGAGGCCGCCAAGCAAGCCCAAGATGAAGATAGCACCGCCTATCAAGACCTCATCACAATCGATCAGATTGGCGCGGCGATGGCAGATGACATCATCACCTTCTTCGGTGATGAGGCCAATGAGCGCGCGGTGCGTGACTTGCTCGCTGAAATCACGCCTATCACGCCAGAAAAACCCGCGGCCGATAGTCCTGTGGCTGGCAAGATTGTTGTCTTTACCGGCACGCTTACCACGCAATCGCGCAGTGAGGCCAAAGCCGTGGCAGAACGCCTTGGTGCCAAAGTATCAGGCTCTGTCTCTGCCAAAACGGACTATGTTATCGCAGGCGAAGCCGTCGGCTCTAAGGCCAAAAAAGCAGACGCTCTTGGTGTCACTTTGCTGACTGAAGAAGAATGGCAAAGCCTTATAGAGACTTAAGATAGCGGCGCACATTTAGCGGCTAGCCAGCCGCGCATCCCCTCATCCGCCAATTGCGGGGCAAGCATCTCATAGATCTGCGCATGATAGGCATCAAGCCAATCACAAGCCGCCTTGCCCAACATCTTTTTATCAATCAGCTTTGCCTCAAACGGCACAAAGGTCAGTGTCTCAAAGCCCAAATAGTCTTTATCAAACGCCACCACAGCGACAAGATTTTCAAGCCTTATCCCCCATTTGCCCGCTTCATAAAATCCGGGCTCATTCGACAGCACCATGCCTTCTTCTAAAGCCGGCCCTTGGCGTTTGGCAATATGGCACGGCCCTTCATGCAC
>DBMZ01000015.1:0-2822 GCA_002299005.1 Alphaproteobacteria bacterium UBA685
CATGTGAAGATAAGGCCGATGACCGCTTGTGAGATCACAAAAGGAAAGAAGAAAAGTGACTTAATCAGGCGAATGCCAAAAATCGTTTGGTTCAAAAACAACGCCAACGCCAGACCAATTGGCACAGCTAGCATAAAGGAGATAAGCCAGCGCACATTATTCCAAAGCGCTGTGTAGAATTCCTCATCATCAACAAGCTCAACATAATTGGCAAAGCCAACATAGCTTGCAGGTGATAGGCCATCCCATTCATAGAGCGAGATAATCAGCGATTGGATGATCGGATAAAGCACATAGACAGAAAAGAAAATAAGCCCAGGTGCCATAAATAACCAAGGGGTGACTTTTTGCTGATTACGCTTCCACCAGCTAGAGCGGCGAATTTGTGTGCTTTGCTGTGATGATGATGGTGTCGCCATAACGCTCGCCCTTGCCCCCGCTAGATAATTGATAAGGTAAATAAGTGATAAGTAAGATTAAAGAATGAAAGTGGGTAAAAAGATGGCAGGAGCAAAAGGGCCCCTGCCAGCATAGATTTAATCGCTAGCGCTTACTTGTAAACGCGCTGGCGTGCTTTTTCCAAACGCTTTAGGATAGCGTCACGGCGCTCAGGCTTAACCATATACTCTTGGAAGCCTTTCATGCCTGCAGAAGCCATTTCAGCTGGTGCATCACGGTCATAGAACTGTGCCATTGCATAAGCATTATTCAGCATCTCATTACCAGCTTTCAAGAACTTGTCGTCTGATACTGATGATGATGAGTTAATTGGCAACTGACCTAGGATCTTGTTCATTTCAGTCTGAACGTCGGCGCGAGCCATGAAGATCAAGAAACGCTTAGCGTCTTTTTTGTTCTTCGCGTTTGACGGAATGTGAATTGTATCTGTCGGTGCTTCTTCAGCCATTGGGATGCCAGCTGTGATTTCAGGGAACTGGAAGAACCCTAGCTGGTCGTCTGTAAGACCGGCTTCACGAAGTGGTGCCACAGCAAAGTTACCCATAACATACATAGCAGCTTCGCCATTGACCATTGGTGTCAAAGCTTCCTGCCAGCTATAGGCGGCGTGGTTTTCGATGAAGTAACCAGGCTTTACCAAACGGTCCCAATTATCGAATGTGGCTTGTACGCGTGGGTCTGTGTAAGGCACGTTACCAAGCGCTAGGTCCATGTGGAACTCATAGCCATTTGTGCGTAGGTTCAAATAATCGAACACGCCAGCTGTTGTCCAAAGGTACTTTGAGCCGATTGTGATAGGTGTTACACCATTTGCCTTTAGCTTTGCACAAGCTTCGACGAACTCATCAAACGTCTTTGGTACAGCGATACCCATCTGCTCAAAGATGTCTTTGCGGTAATAAACGCCCCACTGGTAATATGTGTAAGGCACACCCCATTGGCGACCAGCAATTGTCATAGACTTCTTTGCGTGGGCCATTGAGTTGTTGATTTCACCATCTTGCCAACCTGTATCAGACCAGATGTCTGAGACGTCTTCGAAAAGACCAGCTTTAACGAATGGACGCATGCGGTTACCAGCATACCAGTTCGCAACGTCAGGTGCGTTTGTGTTCAAGAAGTTACGGATAGACTGCTTGTAACCTTCATGGTCAAACAGGTTCCATTCAACTGTCACATCTGGATTTTCAGCTTGGAATTTATCGATAGCATATTGAAACGCAGCTTTTGGCGCTGGATCTGATGTATCTGTGTTAATGACAAGTGTACCTGCACTTGCAACAGATGTCAGACCGATAGAAGCAACCGTCGCTAGCGCGGCGAATGTTTTTTTCATAGGATCCTCCCAAAAATTTCACCGTTAACCGGCAAATAATCATGTAGGTGAGGAAAGCCAGAGGCTCCCCCAAGCCACATGTCTAGAAATTTGAGTATGAGTTGATTCGAAACGGCTCTGCCTCCGCCTTTTAAAACAAAGTTTCCGGAATTCTCATATTTTTGTTTCTCTGCTTCCGAAAATCATGGTATTTTCATCTTATGGAAGCCCTGAATGCGTCATTTGATTTTATCCACAATGTGAATCTGTTCCCAGATGGGTTCTTTATGCAAAAGCATGTGCCTGTGGTGATGAATAAGACGCACACGCATAATCATGTTGAGGTGATATTGCCTGTGCGATGTGCAATACATTATGCCACCCATGCCGGCCAAGCGGTGGCGAATGACACTGAACTATGCTTGTTATGGGGGCAATTGCCGCACCGTGTCACTGAGGTGGAGGGTGATGGGCATATCTATATTGCGAATTTGCCCCTGCAAGAAATCCTGACGCTTGGCATGACAGATGAAGCGATTGAATCTTTGTTATCGGGCCAGCTTGTCAGCGCGCAATCACAGACGATGACAGATGCGCTGTTATTTGAAGGGTGGGTTGCTGATTATGAATCGCGCCACGCCACACAAATGGCGTTGGCACGTACCGAATTGCAATGTCGTCTGCGGCGCCAAAACCTGCATGGCTGGCGTTTGATGACAACCCAAGATGAGATCTCGCCATCAAGCTCTGCGGCCATATCTGGCAAGCAGATGGCGCATGTGCAAAAGATGATCCGCTATATGGCAGAACAATATACACAGCCGATTTCTGTCGCTGATATCGCCGCCGCGGGCGGGGTGTCTGATGGCTATGGGATGGGGCTGTTTCAAAAGACGCTCGGCATGTCTATTACGTCTTATTTGACCAAATTGCGTCTCTATCACGCCAAGTCAGCCTTGGTTGAAAGCCATGAGAAGATTTTGACAATCGCGATGGATAGCGGCTTTGGCTCGCTATCTCGCTTTTATGAAGTTTTCTCAAAAGATAC
>DBMZ01000015.1:3087-4276 GCA_002299005.1 Alphaproteobacteria bacterium UBA685
CGCCCTCTGGAATGATAAGAGTCTTTATGCCTGATATTATGCGCGCCATCTTGTTGATGGTTTTGTCCATGTTCTTTTTCACAGTCGCCGATCTCTTTGTGAAGCTATCTTCTTATGAATTGCCGACAGAGATGGTGCTGGTCTTTATGGGTGCAGGGACAGCTTTGGTATTCTATGCCGCTTTGCGCTGGCAGGGCATCGATGCCTATCGGTCTGATTATATGCATTGGACTGTGGCGATCAGAACAGGCGGCGAGATTATTGCTGGCATAGGCATCGTGACCGCCTTGGCACTTGTCTCATTGGCGACGGTCACAGCCGTCATGCAATCACAGCCCTTATTGGTGACAGCCTCAGGCGCCCTATTCCTGGGCGAGAAGGTCGGCATCAGACGGTTTAGCGCGGTTATCGCCGGGCTTGTTGGGGTCTTATTTATCATTCGCCCGGGCATGGGTGATTTCAATATTTATGTGCTGCTGGTTATCATGGGGGTTATTGGCATGACGATGCGTGATGTCGGATCGCGCATGGTGCCGCAAAATATCCCTAGTCTTGTTTTGGCCTTTTATGGGGCCTTCGGCTTTGCGATTGTGGGTGCGGGGATGGCTGTTCATGCGGACGCTTTTGTGATGCCAACGGGCCTGACATGGCTCTATGTTGTGGTCATGATTTTTGGCGGTGCGGCAGGCGCTTATTTTATCACAGTTGCGATGCGCCTTGGGGATGTCTCTGTGGTGAGCCCTTTCCGCTATGTGAAGATTGTGTTCGGCATGGGGGCAGGGGTGCTGTTTTTGGGTGAGCATATTGACCAGTTCACGATGATCGGTTCCATCATTGTCACCGCCGCTGGTATCTATTCCTTTATGAGAGAGCGTCATTTGTTAAAAGGCACGCTACAAGTACCTCATAAATAGGTGCCTCATAGTTAGGTCTCTGATAGGTGGGTTTGGGGCACGCAAAAATTATCGAGCGGGTTGTGAGATAAAAGCTTGCAACTATGTGGCAGGCCTTTTAAGAAAGGATACGGTCAAACCACCTTCCGATTTGGTTGGCAGGTGACCAGCTAGCAAGCGCCAAGGCGCGGCTAGATGCATTTTGTGCGGCTGTGGCGGAATTGGTAGACGCGCAGCGTTGAGGTCGCTGTGGGGTTAATACCCCGTGGAAGTTCGAGTCTTCTCAGCCGCACCAT
>DBMZ01000013.1 GCA_002299005.1 Alphaproteobacteria bacterium UBA685
GCATAGGCCAATTGCCATTTATAGATAGCTTCAAAATGACGACCGACACGCCAATAAGCATCGCCCAAATGTTCGGTGATAACCGCGTCTAGCGGCTCTAGCTGAATGGCTTGTTCCAATAATTCAACCGCGCGATCATACTCTTTGAGGCGGTAATAAACCCAGCCAAGCGAATCCACAAAAAACCCAGAAGAAGGCTGTATTTCAACGGCCTTTTGAATATAGGCAATGGCCTTATCAAGATTGCGATTTGTGTCCGCATACCAATAGCCCAAATAATTCAAGGTAAAGGCATCATTGGGATCACGCGCAAGCGATGAGAGGAAATAGCTTTCTGCCTCATCTTCTTGGGCCTTTGTTGTCGCGCTCTGCTCAAGGCAGATGGCAAGATTGCGGTGCAGGCGCGCTGTATCAAAATCACTATTTAGCAAGGCTTTATAAAGAGGCACCGCCTCAGCGCATCGACCGATGGAGCGCAAAATATCTGATTCAACAAGCAGTAAGCGGGCATTATTTGGCCGCTTTTCACGCAAGTCTCTGGCAAGCGCAAGCGCGCCATCATGATCATCTGTGCGGCGCTTAAAAGAGATAAGCATCAATTGTGCGGGCAGAAAATAAGGGCTGTTATCACGAAGCGCGCTTACATGGCGCATCGCTGGTTTAAGCTGGTCTAGCGATAGATATTCTTGGGCCACAACAAAATGCGCCGCATCAAAATCAGGCGCGATGATAAGCGATAAATGCGCACGCGCTAAAAGCAAAGAGCGCACTGATTTTTCGGTATCAAGCCAGCTTGTATCAAGCAAGGCTTGGGACAGGCCACGCCGGATGGTCATAGGGCGCAATAGGGGGCTTGTGCCATCGGCAAAACTGGCCCGCACGGCTGCGACATCAAAACTAGGTGAGAGGTGCGTGCGGATAAGCTCATCAGCTTTTTCAGCCGCGCCAAGGCGATGAGTAGCGCCAGCGATGGATAGCTGGATATGAGGCGGATAAAGCTGGAAGCGGCGCAAATTTGCGAGATGATTTAACGCCTCTTCAGTCTTTCCTGCCGCCTCTAGCAAATAGGCAATCTGCAATTCCATAAAGATAGGCGTTAAGCCAAGCTCATCTTTTAGCAAATCAGCCGTCTGTGACATTTGCCCGACCGCGCCCGCAAATTGGCCTTGTGCCAACAGCGCCCAAGAGCGCGATACGCCGCCGATAATCAGGGACGTATCTGATTGAGATAGAATATCTGACAGGGCGGCAACCGCGGCCCAATCATCTGTGATGGCGGCCTCTATTAATGCGGGCTCAGATGCCAGCGGCATGGTCACATTCAAGGCTTCCATGCGCCGCGCAATTTCGGCCGCTTGCTCAATATTGCCTGATTGGTAATGCGTCAAAAAACTATGGCGCAAGATGGCAAGGTCTGAATTATCTTGCCGAAGCGTGGCGGTGAAAAAATCAGTCGCCGCGGGCAAATCATTGCCATAAACCGCATGGCGCGCCATCAGATAATTACTTGATAGGCTGTCGGATAGGGGCGTGAATTCAGCTGGCCCATCTGTTGTGGTGGCCCGATTAGGCGTGCTTGTCTGACAGGCAGATAGGGCGGTAAGGGCAAATAGGCCGATAGACGCAGAGACAAAAAACCTCGCAAGTGACTTGTGGCGCCTGTCACGATTTGTGACATTTGCCGCGGTCAATTTGCGAGGATTCTTTTGTTTGTCGTACATAAAATGTAAGGTGCGGGATTACATATTCGGGTAATTTGGCCCGCCGCCCCCTTCTGGTGTTACCCATTGGATATTTTGGGTTGGGTCTTTAATATCGCAGGTTTTGCAATGGACACAATTTTGCGCGTTAATCTGCAAGGCTGGATTCTCACCCTTGTCATCACGGACAATTTCATAAACACCTGCCGGGCAATAACGCTGTTCAGGGGCATCATAAATCGCCAAATTATGCGCCACAGGCACAGAGGCATCTTTTAGACGCAAATGCACAGGCTGATTTTCTTCGTGATTTGTGCCTGACAGGAACACAGATGAATTGCGATCAAAGCTGACGATATTATCAGGCTTTGGATAGTCAATCCTCGGTGCCTTATCCGCTGGCTTTAGGTTTGCATGATCGGCGTGATGCTTGAAAGTCCAAGGCGCCTTACCGCGCAAGATATAGGTATCAAGCGCTGAATAGGCCATGCCTGCCCACATGCCTTTATTGAAAGATGGGCGAATATTGCGCACCTTATGAAGCTCTTTCCACAACCAAGATTGCTCAATCTTCTCAGCATAAGAGACAGGCTCAACCGCGCCTGCGGCATCATCTGCGCTGACAATATCAAAGACAGCATCAGCCGCTAGCATGCCTGATTTCATCGATGTGTGTGTGCCTTTGATTTTTGGCACATTCAAGAAACCAGCCGTACAACCAACAAGGCAACCGCCCGGGAATGTCAGCTTTGGCACTGACTGGAAGCCACCCTCATTGAGCGCGCGTGCCCCATAAGAGACGCGGCGCCCGCCTTCAAATACGTCTCTGACTTTTGGATGTGTCTTGAAACGCTG
>DBMZ01000047.1 GCA_002299005.1 Alphaproteobacteria bacterium UBA685
CTATCGATGAATGTGATGGCAACAACTATGCCTTTTGTTGGCAGAGGTTAGCCAGAAATTAGCCAGAGGTTAGCTTATAAGTTAGGCGGCCAATCGTCTCTTAGCGATATGTGCTTCTCTGAACCAGATCACCAGCCCAGCAACGATGATAATCGCCGCTCCTAATATGGTCCATTTATCAGGCATCTGGTCAAAGACGATAAAGCTCCAGATGGTCATATAAAGGATAAAGGTATAGCCGAAGGGGCTCAGCGTGCTAGAGGGCGCATAGCGGTGGGCGCGCGTTAACATCTCATGGCCAATCCAGCCAAAGATACCAAGCGCGATCATCTGTGCCCATGCAAAGCCTGTCTCAGGGCTCTCCCAGACAAGCACAGCAATCGGCAATAAGGCGGCTGTGCCAACAAAGCCTGTGTAGAATTGCATCGTCTCACTTGCCACAAGGCCTGATAATTTGCGTGTCAGCAATTGATACAAAGCAAAGCAAAGCGCCCCCATAAGCGAGAGAATCGTCGCCATATGGAAATCACCATCAAACGGGCGCATCGCAATCAGAATACCAAAAAACCCGACCAAAATCGCCGACCAGCGCCAGATACCAACCCGCTCACCCAGCAGAGGCCAAGATAGCGCGCAAATCATAATCGGGGCAGAGAATAAAATCGTCGCGGTAAGTGTCAGCGAAATATATTGAACCGCGATAAAATTAAACACGGTTGAGATCATCAACAAAAACCCGCGCAACAGAACAAGGCCGACATGCGTTGTCCCAAAGCGCGAGAGGCTTAAGCCGCCACGTGAGATCAGGCTTGTGGAAATCACAAAATGCCCGATATAGCGCATAAAGGCCAGTTGCAAGGCGGGGATGCCTATCAGCGATAACCATTTCGCATTCACATCAATCAGCGAGAAAATAAAAAAGGCAAATAGCATCAAGATAATCCCTGTGAGAGGATTATCACTATTTGCTTTTGCCTCAATTATCGCCATCTGTTTATGTGCCTTTCGAAGCGACCTCTTAGCCTAGCTGGTCTGTGTAGAAATCATACATTTGCGAGACCATCTCATCACCCTTGCCATCATCACGCGCGGCATTCAAGGCTTTCAAGGTGGCAGATGACATGATCGAATTTGCCCCCGCATCTGTGGCCATTTGTGCGTAATAGCCAACATCCTTTGCGGCATTCTTAATCGCAAACGCAAGCTGGGCAGCATCACCATCAACCGCATAGCCTTTGACGAAATCCATCATCGCAGAATGAAGCGGCCCTGCTGACATCACATCATAGACTTGCTGGCGGTCAACACCCATCTTATCTGCCATCGCAAATGATTCTGCCATCGCGTTAGCCACCGTCATGCCAAAGAAATTATTGATCAATTTCATCGTATGGCCTGACCCAAGCTTGCCAAGATAGAACACATTATCGCCAACAACCTGCAATGTCTCTTCGGCAATATCAAAGCCAGCCTTGTCACCAGCGCACATAAGGTTGATCATCCCCTCTCTTGCATGGGCGGGCGTACGACCAATCGGCGCATCAAGATAATAGGCGCCAATGCCTGCCAAATCGCCGCCAATCTTCACCGTAGACGCTGGCAAGGAGGTGCCAAAATCAATCACAACCTTATCGGCTGACAGGCCCGCTAAGATCCCATCATCACCATAGATACGCCCTTCGACAGAGTGCGATGTATCCATACAAAGCATGATGATATCGCATGCCTGTGCCATTTCTTTTGCTGATGAGACTTCTACGCCGCCACGTGCGACAATCGCCTCAACCGCCTCGCGCGAACGATTAGCCATAACCGTCAAATGATAATTCTGATCAAGCAAATGTTCCGCCATCGCACGGCCCATAAGACCAAGACCAATAAATCCAATAGCAGGTTTCGACATAATATAAGCTCCGTTGATTCTCGTCAGTTTGTTAAATAAGGGGGATATGCACAGTGGCGCCTGTTTTAATTGCTTCATGTATGGCTTCTACAACCACCACATTCTGATAGCCATCTTGCGCTGTGACAAGAGGCGTTGTGTGATTTTGGATAATCGCGATGAAATGTTCAATCTGAGAGCCAAGTATCGCCTCACCTTGGATTATATCAGCCGCCGCATTTGTATCAGATTTAATCGCCTCACCCCAATGACCATCAGGCGTGGCATGTTGCCAATGGCGCATTTGCGGGAATTCAATGGCGCCCCTCGTACCAAACAGCCGCAAGCCGCCATGATTTGTTGGGCAAATATTCGGGTTTTCCGCAGACCCGCCTTCAAAATGCCAAGGTGATGGCGCGGTATCAGAGACAATCGCCGATAGCATAGCCCCGCTCTCAAAACGCATATTAATGACGGCTGATTCTTCTACCTCATTGCCTCTGACATCATTTGATGCCATCGCAGATACGGCCACTATCTCGCCAAGGAAATAGCGCACCAAATCAATCTCATGGATAAGGTTAATCCAAATCGGCCCACCGCCTTTTTCAATCCGCCATTTGCCCGCATCATAATATTCATCAGGCTTACGTAGCATCCATGTTAACTGGCCGCCAACGATTTGGCCAAAGGCCCCTTGGTCTATCTTTTGCCGCATCACATGGCTGACATCATGGTGCCTGCGATGATGGCCAACCAGCACGGGCACGCCCGCTTGCTGGCTTGCTTTTACAATCGCCAGCGCATCTTCGCTATTGGCGGCAAGGGGCTTTTCGATGAGGCACGGCACGCCCTTCTCAATAAAGGCAAGCGCAAAGGGGCGGTGCGTGTTATTCGGCGTTGCGATGATAACCGCGTCTATTGCCTCACCACTGGCAAAGAATTGATCGATGTCTGAGAAATGACGCGCGCCCAAATCCTCTGCAAGCTTTTGCGCAGGCGCGGCGGGATCGATGATAACAGACAGCCCCGCATGAGGATTCTTTGCGATGGCATGGGCATGACGCACGCCAATCAATCCTGCCCCAACAAGCGCAAATTTCAATATCTCAGGTGAATGTGTCAAAACAGGCGCGCCTTCATCTTTGTAACCATACACATCTAGGACAAGTTAAAGGTCTTTTTGACCTGATTCCACGCATCATCCAAATGCGCCCGCAAAGCCTTCTCAGCTTCATCCGGATCACGCATTAAAATCGCCTCATAAATCGCTTTATGCGCATTATAATTGAGCAGATTTCGGTCCTTTACTTCTTGCATCTTCGACCAATAGGGCGAGAGCCATAATTTATAGGCCTTATAAATAGACGATAGCAGCGGGTTTTGCGCGATATTAAAAAGCACTTCGTGGAATTGTGTATCAGTCTCATAGAAATGCTGGTTGTCATTAATCGCGTTATAATTTGCCTCAAGCGCGTCTTTTAGCGCTTTAAGGTCACTTGCCTTTGCATGCGTGGCGGCATCACGCACAAGCGAGGCCTCGATCATAATGCGCGTATCAAACAGATGCTTGATGCCTTGAGGCTGTTTTAAAAACCGCCCGACAACACTCTCAATTGTGGATAATGCGACATCAAAGCTAGGCTTGCGCACGACAGGTCTGAACCGCGGACGCGCCTCAACAAGCCCCTTATTTGACAGCGCCAAAATCGCTTCTCTTACGACGGTGCGGCTAACCTTATAGGTCTCAACAATCTCTCGCTCAGGCGGCAAAGCATCGCCATCTTTTAAGACACCTGTGATAATCATCTCTTCAAAATTGCGAAACAAATCATCGGCCGCACGCTTTGATGAGACCACTCTCTTGGAAGAATCTGCTGGCTCAGGGCCTGATATCGGCGAATGAGAAGATATATCATCATGGTTATGGGTCATGCGGTTATCCCTCCTCTCATGATCGTTGCTGTTGCAAAATCATGTGTCATATACTGAAAAACCATGTCATCAAAAA
>DBMZ01000097.1:0-1778 GCA_002299005.1 Alphaproteobacteria bacterium UBA685
ATATATTGCTCATCAATCGACAGGGTGCGGCTAAAGATAAGGCCCTCGCCATTATCATAGGTAAGCGTCACATCGCTCTGCGGGCTAAGCTCATCACCAGAGGCGGCCCAAATCGTCTTATCATTCGGCAGCGCGATATCAGCGCCATCACCAATCCAGCCAAATTCAGCAAAATAAGGCTGGCTATCAGAAATCTTGCGAAGCAAGGTGATATCATCCGCGCCTTCTTCCAGCGTCTCTTGATAGGCGGTTAGCACCACATCATCAATACGCGCGCCTTGGGTCGTAAGAGAGCCTCTTACCAGCGGTGTGTTAATCGCGATACGTTTGGCCGTATCAGCAGGGCGTGCTTGCTCTGTGCCAAGCGCAACGCCCGCAGAGAGGCTCGCACCTGCGCCTGTGCCTGTACTTGTGCCCGCTTGGCCGCCATCAACGCCATTACTAGGCGACGGCAAATCATTACCGGCTAACTCATTACCAGCTAGGTCATTCGCCACTTGCTGGGTATTATACGCATCACGCTGTGCTTCTAATTCTGGTTCAACAAAATAAAGCTGCCAGCCGACAAGAACCAGCATCGACAGTGAAGCTGCTGCGATCATATTTCGTGTATCAGGTGTCATATTAATCTATGGCCCGTTCATCTGTGGTGCGCTTAATCAAGCGAGCCGATTGCCGGCCGCCCATTGCGCTTTTCATTATAATTTAGCTATCATCTTTTGATTTATGCGGCTTTGGCACAGGGTCAAAACCGCTTCCACCCCAAGGATGACAACGTATGATACGTTTAAACGTTAATGCGCCGCCGCGCAATGCCCCATGTCCCTGAAAAGCCTCAATTGCATAGGCAGAACAGCTTGGGGCAAAACGGCAATTTGACCCTAATAAGGGCGAGATAAGATATTGATAGGCTTTGATCAAAATCAAAAAGGGCAGGATAGAGAGTTTTCGGCGCATGAAATAGACCTAATCTTGCCTCTCACTATATTGTCTGTCAATTTTTCTATGGACGGCTTCGATCGCCTCATGAAAGGCTGTCTCTAGCATATCAAAAGGCGCATCTGGCATATCGAAGCGCGCGATCATCCCATAATGATAGCCGTCGCGCGCCTTGGGGGCGAGGTGATGACGCACCAAGGCGCGCATACGCCGCCTTGCCCGATTGCGCCTAACCGCATTGCCAATCTTCTTAGAGGCCGTCAGCCCATAGCGCGGCACATCACCGTCAACAAGCTTGCGCGCCTGCAAAATAAAGGGTTTTGTCACATTCTTGACCCCCTTATCGCGCAAGGCCAGAAATTCATGACGTTTTTTCATGCTTTCCATTATCGCCAACTATTTTGGTTAATGTCTGCTAAAATAAGCCTCATTCATCATATCATGAGGCCAAAAAAAAGGGCACCTATCTTAAATCTTAAGATAATGCCCTATTTTTGTATCTTTTTCAAAAGAGCATCTGCCGCCTGGCAGAGACCCTTTTGACATAGCCATTAAATGACTATGCTGAAAGCTTTGCTCTGCCTTTTGCACGGCGTGCGCGGATAACGCGGCGGCCGCCGACTGTGGCCATACGTGAACGGAAACCGTGACGACGTTTGCGAACAAGAACACTTGGCTGATAGGTGCGTTTCATTTTAACGCTCCTTTCGAAATTAGTTGATGCGTTGAAATAGTGAAGGGTTGTTTATCCCTCGATTGCCAAACTGTCAATGAATATTGATGCGAATGACGCTTTTTACCAGCCTTTTTCGTGCTTTTGTCCCTAATCATCGCAAATT
>DBMZ01000097.1:1935-5934 GCA_002299005.1 Alphaproteobacteria bacterium UBA685
TCAGATTGTCAGTTTCGTGGCGCTTTGCCTGATAGCTGCCGAAATCTTGATTTTTGTGCCCTCTGCCGCGCATTTCCAATATCGCTGGTTTGAGACACAATGGCAGCATTTTTTGGTGCAATTTGATAAGAATAGCGAATCAGATCTCGCCAGCCTTCAATCACGCTATTTGGACAAAGCCGACAGGTCAGCCATCGGGTTTCACGCGCCTGATTTCATCTGTTGGCTTGATGAGAGCGGCGCCCAATACATTATCGGCCACAAGCAAGATGAGACGACGAATTTTAATCTTGGCACGCATCCGATGCGCCATATCGGCCTTGCTTTGCAAATCATCTCAGGCTTTGGGCCTGATGAGGTCATGGTCTATGATAATCGGCGCAGTGAAGATTTCAGAGCCATTTGGTCAACCGAGCTGATTCGCGCACAATTGCAAGATTATGCCCTGCGCATTGCCGCGCTGACCTTTTTGATCGCGCTTGTCATCATCGCCCCGCTTTATTGGTTTTTATCGCGCCAATTTGTCCGCCCTTTGCGCCATATCACATCTCACATGCGCCAATTTGCCGATGACCCCTCCGCCTTGCTAGAGCCGATTGAACAGACCAGCGCCGCCGAAGAAATTGCCGAGATTGGCACCGCCCTATCAGATTTAACAGACCAAGTCAGGCGCGCGCTTCGTCACAAAGAGCGTCTGGCTGATATTGGTGAGGCGACGGCCAAGATTAACCATGACCTCCGCAACATCCTTGTCAGCGCGACACTTGTCACAGACACGCTTAGCGCCTCTGAGGATCCCAAGATAAAGCGCATTGCCCCGCATATTGAGCGCGCTATTTCCGATGCGGCTTCGATGACGCAAAATATGATGGATTATCTAACAGAGGCCAAAACAGAGCCTGTCCTTGCCTTTGACCTTGCAGAGATGGCGCAAAACCTCTCTCATGACACCAAGCTTGAGATCGCCCTATCAGGTGCGGGCAGCTTATCTGGCATGCCGAATATGATGTATCGGTTATTGTTGAACCTAGCGCGCAATGCCAGAGCGGCAGGCGCGACCAGCCTGTCAATCGATGTCTGGCGCGCCGGTCATCTGGCGGTCATTGATATCTCAGATGATGGGCCCGGCATTGATAAGATGCTTAAACCGCATTTATTCTCAGCCTTTTATTCAGGCCATAAAAGCAATACAGGTCTAGGGCTAGCGATTGCCAAGGATTTATCACTGGCAATGGGCGGCGAGCTACGCTTGTCACGAAGCTCGCGCCACGGGTCTGAATTTCGTTTATCTGTGCCAAAAAGCTGGCTAGAGGCTTAAGCCTTTTGCGTGGCGATCGGCTGTGATGGTTGCAGATCAAGATCCCATGGGAAGTAAATCCACGTATCTTGCGAGACTTCTGTAACGAAGGTGTCAACCAATGGACGGCCCGCTGGCTTGGCATAGACGGTTGCGAAATGCGCATTTGGCATCATCCGGCGCAATTCGCGCGCGGTATCACCTGTATCGACCAAATCATCAATGATAAGCCAGCCTGTGCCATCAGCGGCCATTGTTGCCGGCTTCATCACTTCGACCTTGCCCTTATCCTTGTCACGATAGCTGGCAAGGCACGCTGTTTCGATAACACGCACCTCAAGCTCACGCGCCACAATCGCCGCCGGCACAAGCCCGCCTCTTGTGACCGCCACAATTCCTTCGAACGGGCCAAGCTCAGATAGGCGCCACGCCAAAGCTTTAGATGTTCTATGAAGCTCTTCCCAGCCAACAGGGAATGATTTTCCGTAACCGCTCATAATAGCACTTGTCCTTATATGGTCTATGAATACCCGAATATTATTCACACTATAACAGCCTATATAGCTGACGCAGATATTTTTGTCGATGGGGGCGAGAAGGGGATGAAAAAGAGGCTAGACAATCGAATGACAATCATCTAATGTCCGCCCCAGATTGACGGCAAATGCCTCATCAATGCGCGCTCGTAGCTCAGCTGGATAGAGCACTAGACTACGAATCTAGGGGTCGGGAGTTCGAATCTTCCCGAGCGCGCCACTTTCCTTCTTAAAAAGCAATATCAAAGATACCAGCGATAGCCGCATGCTATCGCCAGCTCTATGAGATTATGCGGCCGCACTTGCCCTGTGCCGCATGTGATGCGCGATGACCAAGATGATGGACAGGACAAAGGCAATCAGAGAAATGGCCATATAGCTTAGCAAGATACAAACAGCCAAAATAACGCGTATCACCGTTTCACCTGCCCCCAGCTTTTTGGCATCAAAACGCGCTAAGACGGTTGAAATCAGGTAAAGCGCCGCCACTAATTTTACCACAATAATGCCAAGCCCATAGACATCCAAATTGCCATCATAGCCAGACAGATAGAGGCTTTCACTCCCCCCTTGCGCGGGGTTTAGAACGGCGGCATCAATCAGCAATAATTCTGGATACATCGCAAAGATGAACGGTATCACAAAGATCACAATCCCCGATTTCACCGCCGAGAAAGCGGTTGGCATTGGGTCTGCCTTTGTGATGGTTGTGGCCGCAAAGGCTGCGAGCGCAACAGGCGGGGTAATCGCCGATGCCACCGCAAAATAGAAGATGAACATATGCGCTGTGAATGTGGCAATCCCGAGCCCTGCCAAAACCGGACCTAGCAATAAGGCAACGTTAATATAAGCAGGGACGGCCGGCATGCCCATGCCAAGCAACACAGCCATAAACATCGTTAGCAATAAGGCAACCAATTGCAATGGCACAGAGCCTTCTTGCCCAAGGCCAAGGCTGGCCATCCAGCCTAGCACATCCAATGAGATAAAGGTTGGCAGACCTGTGAATTTCAAACAGAAATCGATGATTGAGACTGTTAAGAACATCAAATAAAGCGTCGAGATCAATGTGCCGGCGCCTGACAGCCCATCGATTAATTTTACCGGCTTGGCACGCACCTCTGGGTCAAGGAATAACAAGCCCATCAATAAGATAACCGCAAACCAGCCCGCACTGCCCGCATCGCCAGCCGCGTTTTGTAATAGCTGTAAGCCCCATGGCAGGCTTGTGACACGGCACCCTGTTTCAGTGAAAATGCGCTCCGCGCCGAGGAAGCCATCGATAAGCCCGCAACCAACGCTTTCTTTACTGGTCAGCAAAATAAACAGAATCAGCAAAATAGGGCCGAAAATCATAAATAGATTCATGATATCTTGGCGGTCAAGACGCATATCATCTGTTATCTTGCCAATCGCCGTTAGCCCTTGTTTACGGGCTTGGAAAGAGACGGATAAGAACAAGCAAAAGAAATAGGCAACCGCCGGAATAATCGCCGCAATAATCACCTTTGAATAAGGCACGGTCGTAAGCGCTGCGACGACAAAGGCGGCCACACCCATCACAGGCGGCATAATCGAGCCACCGGACGAGGCCGCTGCCTCTACACCGCCGGCAAAGGTTCGGCTAAAGCCACGCTTAATCATCATCGGGATTGTCAGCACACCTGTCGATAGGACATTGACGATTGGCCCGCCAGAGATGGTGCCAAACATCGCAGATGACACAATCGCCGCATGGGCAGGGCCGCCGCGCAAATTGCGTGTCCAGCGGAATGATAATTTCATCAAAGACCGCCCACCTGCTGAGGTGCCAAATAAAGAGCCAAGCACAAGATAGGGGAAAATAGTGTTAAGCACGATATCCATAAAGCGCCCAAGCATACCAGATGAATTATTCACCAAAATATCATGAACACGCGGACGCCCATCTGATAATAAACGCGGCTCCCCTGCGAGCTTTGTCATCAAATATTTGTTAATGTCATCAGGCCCATGGAAATACCACACAAGCACTGTCAAGATTGTATAGGCCGCAATCACGATTGCCACCATCACAAGGGCAAGGCTCCAGACCTTAATATTATAGCCCAAAAATACCACAATCGCGAGGCCGACAATCAACACAAGCCAGCCGCCTGTTGTCGAAATACAGCTTGGGTCATCCAC
>DBMZ01000097.1:6148-7735 GCA_002299005.1 Alphaproteobacteria bacterium UBA685
TCGCCGCCATCACCACCAATGCCACATCCATAAACAGCCCGAAATAACGGCGTGGCTTTGATTTATCCACCCATGATTTCCACATAGAATGCTTTAAGGCGACGATCAGCATCATGAGCGCGAAAAAGAAGGGATAGAACCATTCAAACGGGAATTTGCGGAACGTAAAATCTGACATCCCCGTTACCGAAGCTGCCCAATTATCATAGCCCGGAATGCCCGGGGTTGAATTGATAAGCCCGATAATGACCATCGCAACGGTCAAAACATATAACAGCTTTGCCCCGATAGTGACCTTATCTACGCCTTGATCTTGATCTTGAGGTGTAGGTGCTTGCGTTTGCTGAGATGTTTTAGACATTAAATAAAACTCAATAAAAGAAAAAAAGCAGAGCCACAATAAAGGGCTCTGCTCGTAAGATTAAGATTATTTTGCGCATTCAGGGATTGTGTAACCTGCCTCTTCCCAAGCGGCGACCGCGCCAGGGTGATATTTCAGCGGGTTTGGCCCACACATATCTGTGATGGCAATATCTGTCTCGCCATGCCACGCATTTGCCATGAACGGCGCCTTGGCACGATACACATCATCCAAGCCATCAATAAAGGCTTTGGTCAATGCTTTGGCTGTATCAAAAGACATGCTTTTATTCACAATCTCACCGCCAACTGTGCCAGGGCCTCTGAATGTATCATCTTCAGAGACGACTGTGACGCCATCGCCATAACCCATCTCAGAAATTTTCAAAGTTGTTGGCACTGTGCCAGGCAATTTGCCAATCTTTTGGAAAGCTTCGCCTTCATAGACATCTTTTGGCAGTGACCAAATTGTGACATCACCAGATGCCAACGCCGCTGTGACGCGCCCATCAGGGAATGATTGCGGCAACACAAACGCATCTGCTGACCCATCTTGAATCGTCTTAACAGCCTGTCCCCAATTGACCTGAACACCTGTATAGCCTTTGCCTTCTTCCATGCCTGTATTCAGCTTAATCAGCAAGCGCGCATTTGTTAGCGCCGCACCGCGTGGTGGGCCATTAAAGATACGCTTACCATCTAGGCCATCCCAGCCGCTAATATTGGCGCTATCATAGGCATAAAGACCCTGTACCGAAATACGGTAGCTATAAAGCACAGCTAGGTTTGAGGTAAGCTCAGCGCCAGCCTCTTTGCCCAATTTTGCATATGGCCCCACAGCCTTTGACATCAAAAATGGCAGAATGAACGGTGCCGCGGCAATATCTGTTTTGCCTTCAGCCACATTCTGCACAGAATTGGTCAATGTTTGACCGGGTGTGACCTGAATATTCGCAACATCATATTTTGATGCCGCCTCTGATAGCGCAATCACAGATACACCTGGCGTAGATCCTGGATCCGCTGTCTCTGCTGTCAGGTTAATCGTTGCATGCGCATTGGCCGAAAGGCCAACAAGCGCACCTATCGCAGCTATTTTTATCATACGTTTCATTTTGTTCTCCTCCCAGCCTTTGGAACTTTTTATAGGCGTGTCCCATTTGGCTAATAATAATCACAATCGCCGCCTGACCCTCACAATCATCCTTGTAATCGATCGTGTAATCG
>DBMZ01000090.1:0-967 GCA_002299005.1 Alphaproteobacteria bacterium UBA685
GTCAAATGTCTCAAACAAGCCCTTCGTCAAATGGCCACGACAACCCTCAGCAAAGATCACCTGCTTGGCAAGCAAATCCATCCCCGGCATATAATTTTCGGTTTTCTCGCCATCTTTGCCGATGCCCATATCACCTGTGCCAACGCCAATGACCGCGCCTGCCTCATCATGAATGACATGCGCCGCAGGGAAGCCCGGATAGATCTCAACGCCTAATGCTTCGGCCTGTTCAGCCAACCAGCGACAGAAATTACCCAAAGAGATGATGTAATTGCCATGATTATTCATCTGCGGTGGTGTTGGCAGACGGAATTCACCTGATTTGGTCAAGAACATGAATTTATCAGTCTCAACAGGCGTATCTAGGGGCGCACCCTTATCGGCCCAATCGGGGATCAGCTCGTTCAAAGCGCGCGGCTCTAGCACAGCGCCTGATAAAATATGTGCGCCAACTTCACTGCCTTTTTCAATCAAGCAAACCTCGATAGATTTGCCTTCTTCGGCGGCGCGTTGCTTTAGTCGGATTGCCGCAGATAGACCAGAAGGGCCACCGCCAACAATGACGACATCAAATTCCATGGATTCGCGTTCCATATCATGACCTCTTATGACGCGCATCGCTTTTGCATAACCGCGCCATTCACTATTTATTTCATCCATATATTCAATCATGCGTAATTTTTTAATCGAATGCCGCCATATCGCGCGGAAAAATTAATGCAAAAATTGAATTTACCCTCGTTTCTGTCTATGTCACCATTAGATGAAATACACAAATGAAAAATGCCAGAAAAATACCAGATGGACAATAGAGTGACGCAGGAAGAGATGACAAAAGAGGCGCTTTTGCAGGCACTTTCTTGGCAGGTGGAAAGCGGCTGTGATGCGGCGCTGATTGATACACCCGCTGAGGCGGATGAATGGCGCGTCTCACTGGCTGATATTATGGCCGCTCAGCCTATATCAT
>DBMZ01000090.1:1239-1893 GCA_002299005.1 Alphaproteobacteria bacterium UBA685
ACGGCGACGAACATGGTCTTTGCGGATGGTAATCCTGCGGCCAAGATTCTGGTGCTTGGTGAGGCACCCGGCAAGGATGAAGACAGAATGGGCCTGCCTTTTGTTGGCAGTGCGGGCCAATTGCTTGATCAAATGCTAGGGGCTGTTGGCCTTGATAGGCATGCGGTTTATATCGCCAATATCATGCCATGGCGCCCGCCCGGCAATCGCGCGCTGACAGAAGAAGAGATTGAGATGATGCGCCCATTTGTTGAAGCGCATATTCGCCTGATTGCGCCTGATGTGATCCTATCGCTTGGCGGGACAGCGTCAAAAATGATGCTGCAAACGCAAGATGGGATCATGAAATTACGCGGTAAATTCTTTGATTATCAGCCCCAAAGCGCGCCTGATACGACCATCCCCTTATTGCCATGTTTGCATCCGGGCTATCTGTTGCGCGCGCCGCATCATAAATCTTTTGTGTTTAAAGATTTGGTTCGCCTGCGCCGCAAATCTCTTGAATTAGCAACCTGATTAACGCATAAGTATGTGCTGAGATTTATTGCCCCTACCTCAAGGTTGCTCATTTTGCTTCATCGCTATTTTACCCGTTTAGTATCATCAGGCCTATCTGCTATTTTCGTGATGGTGGCGCTTATGAGGCCATTAATG
>DBMZ01000090.1:1988-3703 GCA_002299005.1 Alphaproteobacteria bacterium UBA685
AGGCATAGTTATATCAGGCGCGCATGCCTCTTATGATGCGCGGATGATGGTTTTGAGCCAAGCAGATGTCACGCGCTATCAAGATATTTTTGATCTCCAAGAGGCAGGCAAATTAAAACAGGCTGGCAAGATTATCACGGCGCTTGATGACCCTTTATTGATGGGGCATGTTTTATCGCAAAAATACCTGCACCCGACCGCGTGGCGTTCAAGCTTTAAAGAATTATCATCATGGCTGGCCAATTATAATGACCATCCGGCCGCGAGCCGCATAAGCTGGCTTGCCAAAAAACGCCAGCCAAGCGGGGCCAAAAACCCGCAAGCTCCTAAAAAGGGGTATTTGAACGGCATCGGCAATTCTGAATCACATAGCTATCGGGCGCGCATTCCTGCCTCGACCAAGGGGCGGATATCGCCGCGCCAAACAAGAGCGATTGCCGCCAAAGTCAGACGCTATATCAGAAGCCGCGCGCCAACCGCTGGTAATGCCTATCTATCTGAGCGGTCAACATTGCGTTATTTAAACAAGCTAGAAGAAGGCCAATTGCGCGGTGAGATCGCGCATGCTTACTTTATCTTTGGGCTTGATCAAAAGGCTATTCGCGCCGCGCGTCATGCGATTGGCGCGGGGCGTGATAGCGCGTGGATGGGCTATTGGGCAGGCGGTCTTGGTGCTTGGCGCTCTGGGCAATATGATTTGGCCAAAAGCTTTTTCACAGAGCTAGCCTCTCTTGAAGAGGCACCTGCGGCGTTGCGCGCTGGGGCGGCCTATTGGTCTTATCGCGCCTATATGCGTGATGGTGATGCGGCGACGGCGCTGTCGTTTCTTGATATTGCGCTTGAATATCCGACGTCTTTTTATGGCGTGATCGCGATGCAGATTACGGGCCAGACGCATTTGGTTAATTTCAGCCTGCCTGAGGTGCAAAATGATTTGCTTGGCTGGCTGGTGCGTCAAAAAGGTGGCAGGCGCGCGCTTGCGATGTTGCAAATTGGCAATTTTAGTGAGGCGTCACGTGAAATTCGCTATCTTTATAATGAGATGCCTGAAACATTGCGCCGCGAGCTTATCAGCTTTGCGGTTCAAAATGGCATGGCCGATTTGGCGTTTCGTGTCTCAGATTATCACCGTTATCAGACAGGCGAAGCGGTGCTTGGTGGTCTGTATCCGCGCTTGAATTTGCAAACAAATCTCTATGTTGATCAGGCGCTGGTCTTTTCGATTATTCGCAAGGAATCTGGTTTTTCCGCAGGCGCAAAAAGTCGTGCTAAGGCCGCTGGTATGATGCAGATTATGCCCGCAACGGCCGCCTTTATTACGAATAATCGTAAATTGCGCACGACGGAGCGTTATAAATTATATGACCCGAATTTTAACATCCAGCTTGGCCAGCAATATATCCAACATTTGCTAAATGAGCCACTTATCAGCCATAATGTAGCGAAGATGCTTGCCGCCTATAATGGCGGGCCTGGCAATTTGAATAAATGGCTCAAAGGTATGAATCACAAAAATGATATGATGATGTTCATCGAATCTATCCCTGCGCGGGAAACGCGCACCTATGTGAAATCAGTGCTGACAAATCTGTGGATGTATCGTCAGCAATTTAACCAAGACACCCCCGCCATCCAAGCCTTGATCACGGGCAATGGCGAGGTGAATGAGCGGATTTTCCTCTCTAATGCCGCAACAAATTAAGCCAGCACTATAA
>DBMZ01000161.1:0-3016 GCA_002299005.1 Alphaproteobacteria bacterium UBA685
CTTTTTTGGCCGCTTTCTTAGCCGCTTTCTTAGCTGGCTTTTTGGCTGGCTTTTTTGCCTTAACCGTCTTTGACGGCAGGCTTACCACCGTCACAGCGCTTGATTTATCGGCGCGTGCTAGCAACCAAATCACGCCGATAATATCGACAATCCCGACCAGCAAGCGGTTCAAATTCGTATATTTCGATGCCCCAGCGCCTCTGGCACGATGCGCCACAGACACGGCCAAAACCTCACCACCCGCGCGCCGGACAAGGGTCGGCATAAAGCGATGCATATGATTGAAAAAGGGCAATTGCATAAAAATATCTCTATCAACCACCTTGATCCCACAGCCTGAATCAGGGTGGTGATCTTTTAGCATGGTCGCACGGACAAAGCGCGCAAAGGCAGAGGCTTTGCGGCGCATAAAGCTATCAACGCGCTTGGTACGCACCCCGCCTGCCATACCTGTGGCAGGCCTGATCCCCGCCAGCTCCTCAATGAGATGCGGCAGGTCGGCTGGCACATTCTGGCCATCACCATCAAGCACGCAAATCAATTTGCCTGATGAGCGCAAAAGACCCGAACGAATAGCCGCAGATTGGCCCGCTCGCACGCTATGGCGCAACACAATCAGCCTATCAACCTCAGATGCGGCAAGGGCCAACTCATCCGCTGAGCCATCATCAGAGCCATCATCAATATAGATAATCTCGTAATCACGCCCCGCAAGCGCCGCGCCAATCTCATCAATGAGCGGGCGAATATTACCTTGCTCATTCATCACAGGCACGATCACAGATAAATCACAAGACGCGTTATTTATGGTCACCGCGCCATTTGACAGGGTGTCATTCACAACTAAATTTGAGAGAGGCGCTATTGTCATAAAACCACTTTTTGCAAAAAAAGAATAAGCCAAATGCGCCTTATGAGCCGCTAGCCTTACCCATAATAATCTTAACTTTGAAGGCCCTGTAAAGCGCCTGATAAATCTGTTTGTAACGGGTTGATACCCGTCCGTCAAATCGCCTTGCTGAAAAGCCTATAAGCCGCCAGAGCTACTCAGCTTTGCGCCGATAAAGACTAAGCGTGATATCTTGGCCTTTTGAGATATTAAAGCCATCAACACGCGCCACCTCTTCAAGGCTTAGATCTAATTTTGTGGCGGTCTCAAGAAAGGTTTGTTTTTTGCGCGCTTCGATAATGGCCAGACCATCTGGTGCCTCTGCCAATAATAAGGCCGCCTCTGTCTCTTGCACCAGCAAAACATCGCGCCCCAGCAAGAACACCATTGATGGCTCATGATAGCCGGCCGCCGCAATCAAAGCAGGGCGGCTTTTCAGGCCCGCAATTTCAGATGCCAGCGCCGATGAGGGATGGATGCGGTTGGCGTTGGCGATGACGCCTGCGACAATGACCATCTGGATGATGATGCCAAGGGCCAATATGCCGGCCATAAGCGCTGATTGTGGGGCCTTCATCCAGCGCCAGAAAAGCGCCAAAAGACCCGCTGTTAACAAGATAGCCAAGAGGCTAAAGAAAAACGCCGCACCGCTTCCCACACCGCCATAGCGCAAAGCAAGCACGCCCAAAACCAAGGCCAATGCCGCACCGCTCAGCGCCGCGATACCGCTAATCCCATAGCTTAACCTGATGCGCCATTTGGCAATTGGCGCAGGATAGGCAAAGCACATGACCACCAACAGCCACAAGGCGGGCAAAGCTGGCAGGACATAATGCGGTAATTTCGTCGGCACCAATTCGATGATTAGCCAATAGCCTACCAGCCACGCGATTAAGAACCGGCCCTTATCACGTTTAAAGATATCTTTGCCAATCATCGCCAAATGGCCCGCAAATAAAGATGCCGGAAAGCATAAGAGCGGCAAGAGCAAGAAATATGTCCCAAAAGGCGCGCCATGCGATTCTTGGGCCGATTGCACCTTGGCCAAGAAATCAGCCTTAATCGCAATATCTAAGAACGCCCCTTGCGTCGCAATCTGTACCGAGATAGCCCAAGGCGCGACGATGACAGCGGTGATAAATAGCCCGCGCAAAAACCGCATTTGCGAGACCAGTAAGCGCGATCTGTCAAAGACGCTAAGCATCAGTATCGTTGATAAAGCAACCGCAGGGCCAATTGGCCCTTTGACCAAAACCGCGAGGCCAAGGGCTATCCAAAACTGGTTAATGGCCGCCCCTGCTTGGCCGTCAAATCGCCGCCTATAAATATCAAACAGCGCATATTGCTGCCATAGTATCAGTGCCAGAAGCACCGAATCTGTTTTCGCCAAATGCGCTTCGGCAAAGACGATAAAATTTGCGGCCAATAACAGCCCCGCCATCATCGGCGCGAGACCGCCCCAACCGCGTAAATTCATCATTTTGGCAAAGGCAAAGATAAGCGCAAAAGAGGCCAAATAGCCGGCCAATGTTGGCAGGCGATAATTGGCAATATCATCCGCGCCTAATAGGGCCGCTGAAGAGGCTTGCAACCAATAAATCCCCGCAGGTTTTTTGGCGCGATATTCATCTTGAAATTTGATTGTGATAAAGTCTTTTGAGGCAACCATCTGTTTGCTTGCCTGACTAAAGCGTGCTTCATCTCTGTCGATAGGCGCCAATGTTTGGTGGCCGACCATAACCGCACAGCCGAGCAATATCATGACGATCCAAATCGCTGATTTCAGGCGCAGGAATTCGCTCACCATCGCGGCTATTTTCTGCCTATTTTCGAACATGCGAAATAGCTGCATTTACCGGCCTTCCTGCCACCATCACCTAAAAGAGCCAAAGCAATCACCTAAGTTGGGCGTTTTTTAGCCCTATCTTATCGTGCGCTATCGTGCTCTGTCGTGCCTCACTCTAGGCTGTCAGCCTTTTGATTTCAATGATCTTTCAGCCCCCCACCCTGTTTGACTGTGCTATTTTACTAGCATCAAACCACCTTTGGCCCCATTATGGCACCTATCATGACCTCATCTCAGCAAAGCACCCCTAATAAGGCATCTAATCAGGCTTCCCAGCAGGC
>DBMZ01000161.1:3175-11775 GCA_002299005.1 Alphaproteobacteria bacterium UBA685
TCCCAGCAGGCATCATGGTCTCATATTTGGCATCTTTCTTGGCCGATTATGATATCGAACCTGTCCCAGCCTTTGGTTGGGGCGGCGGATACGGCGATGATGGGGCATTTATCAGATCCAGCCCTTATTGGCGGTGTCGCGCTTGGCACGGTTGTCATCCATTTCTTGTTGATGATTTTCGGCTTCCTGCGGATGAGTACCACGGCCCTTACCTCGCAAGCGACCGGCGCCTATCATGAAGGCACCACCCCGCTTGAAGATGTCCAGCGCCCATTGCAAAGAGGCCTGATGATAGGGGCCGTTTTTGGCACGCTCTTCTTGGTTGCCCAACCACTGATTAGCATGGGGGCGGCGCTTATCATGCCAGCCTCTGCCCCGGTTGAGGCCTATATGGCCGACTATATTTCTATCCAGATTTTTGCGCTACCTGCCTTATTGATGAATGCGGCTTTGCTTGGCTGGCTTTATGGCATGCAATCTATGCGTCTTGGCATGGTGCAATTATTGCTGATTAACGGGCTAAATATTGGTCTGAACTTCCTGTTTGTGTTGGGATTTGACGGCGGCATTAAGGGCGTGGCTTTGGCATCTGTTATCGCCAATTGGGTCGGGTTTTTATTCGTTCTATTCATGATAAGACGCCAATTCGCCCCCTATCTTATTAAGATAACCTCTCTTACAAACGCCCTTAGCACCGCCGGCTGGTCAGCCTATGGCGCGCTGTCGCGTGATATTATCATCCGCACCTTCTTGCTTTATTTGGTGCAAGTCTCCTTGCTCTATGCTGGCGGGCGTGAAGGGGATATACCACTTGCCGCCCTCCAGCTGATTGTCGTGATATTCGGCCTTGTCGCCTATTCGCTAGACGGTTTTGCCCATGCAGGTGAGGCGCTTGTCGGCGCGGCTATTGGTGGCAAGCATAGAGGCGATTTGCGCCTCATCATCTGGCGCTCGCTTGTGCTAGCCGGCCTCTTTAGCCTGTTGATGAGCCTTGCGCTCTGGCTATTCTCAGCGCCTCTATTATCACTTTTAACAAGCCACCAGCCTGTCATCGACCAGACCCTTGCGCTCTGGCCATATGTTCTATGCCTTGCGCCTGCCTCTTTTTTGGCCTTTCAGATGGATGGGATTTTCATCGGAGCCGCCAATGGGCGCGCTTTGCGTAATGGGATGATCCTCTCATTCACGCTGTTTATCTCAAGCCTATTTGTCTTTCAGCAGATGACACTCACCCAAGGGCTTGACGGGGTGCTTTTGGCATTTATCCTCTATCTTATGGTGCGCGGCATCAGCCTTGCCCTGCGATTACCCGAAATAGTGAAACCGTAAAGGAACCTATCACATGTCATCTTTGAGTTATGCCGCGTTGCCCCATGATTTTGCCGATGCCAAAGCGCCCGGTGATCTGCCTTTGCATATCATTCATCATGATGCGGCAGACACATGGTTTGCCGCCCTGCCTGCCTTCCAAAAAGCCAGCCATGAGGCGATGGGCCAATCACTAAAAGACGGGCAATCAGGCCGCCTACTTGGCCAAGATGGCACGCTTGAAGGCGCCTATTTGATTATTGGGGATGAGGTTATTTGGCAAGCAGCATCCGCCGCCAAAAGCCTGCCTGCCAGACGTTACCAGCTTGAAGAAGACGCGCTTGATGCAAAGACAATCCACGATATCACCCTTGGCTTTGCGCTCGCTGATTATCAGGCCCGCTTGCTTGATGAGGCTGATAAGCCCTCACAGATTGCGACATGCCATCTAAGCCAGCCCGATAATCAGCCAAATAATCAACCTCATGCACGCGCAACTGCCCTTGCACGAGGCACCATCCTATGCCGCGATCTTATCAATGCGCCTGCCAACAAAATGACCCCCGCCGCCCTCGCAGATGAGGCGCGCGCGCTGGCAAAGGCACATGGCGCACGCATTGAGGTCATCTCTGGCGATGCCTTGGCAAAAGACTATCCGGCGATTCACATTGTCGGCAGAGCGGCCGAAGTGCCCCCTTGTCTGATTGATATGAAATGGGGCAATTCTGGCCCGAAAATCACCCTTGTCGGCAAGGGCGTGACCTTTGATTCAGGCGGTCTTGATCTTAAACCATCCAAGGCGATGGAGATGATGAAAAAGGATATGGGCGGGTCTGCCCATGTGCTTGGCCTTGCCGCCGCCATTATGATGACAGGCCTTAATATCCAATTGCGCGTGCTCATTGGGGCGGCTGAAAATGCGGTCTCAGAGAAATCAATGCGCCCCCTAGATGTGATAGACACAAGAGCCGGCATTAAGGTTGAGGTTGGCAACACAGATGCCGAAGGGCGGCTTGTGCTAGCAGATGCGCTTCATCTTGCGCTTGAAGATGAGCCTGATTTTATCGTTGATTTTGCGACCCTCACAGGCGCCGCACGTGTCGCGCTTGGCACCTCTTGCCCGGCCTTATTCTGTAATGATGACATGACCGCCAGAGCGATTATGGATGCTGGCAAAAAAGAGAGTGACCCCTTATGGCAATTGCCGCTATTTGAGGCTTATGACACGCAATTAGACACCGGCCATATGGCGCTATCAAGCACCGGCCAGTCAGGCTATGGCGGGGCTATCACAGCCGCTTTATTCTTGCGCCGTTTTACCGGGCGTGATGTGAATTGGGCGCATATTGATGTGATGGCATGGAATCTTTCCTCCAAGCCAGGCCGGCCAAAAGGCGGTGAGGCAATGGGTATGCGCGCGCTCTATCGCTATATTGAAGAGCTAATCTAATAACCTTTTATGCGGTCGACCAAATTCGCAGGCGCCCTGCCTTCATGAAAGGCCAGTAGCGCTTGCGCGACTTGCCAAGAGGCTGTTTGCGGATTTGTTTGCGCGGCCACATGCGGCCAGATACTGATATGGGGATGACCCCAAAAGGCATGATCTTCTGGCAAAGGTTCTGTCTCAAACACATCTAATGAGGCGCCTGAGAGATGGCCTGAATTAATCGCGGCCAACAGATCATCTTCGATAATATGACCGCCGCGCCCGGCATTAATCATAAAGGCGCCGACTTTCATCTGGGCAAAACGCGCCCGATTAAAAAAGCCCTTAGTCTCGTCCGTCAGGGGCATCAGGCAGACATGAATATCCATCTCTGCCAGCATCACCGAAAGACCATCTTCGCCATGATGATAAGAGATGATATCGCGCTTGCGCGCCGTGCGGTTATAGCCTGTCACATCAAATCCAAGCGCCACCAATTGGCGGACAACTTCGGTGCCAATCGCGCCCACACCATAGACACCAATCTTTAAGGCGCGCGCATCTGTTTGCGGCAAGGGGCGAAACTCACGCCGGCTTGCCAGCACGCGGTAATCAGAGGCTTTGCGACATTTCTCAAGCACAGCCAAACACACCCAATGACCAAGCGCGACAGACATATCAGGGTCAATTAAGCGCACCACAGGCAAATCAGCGGGCAAGCTTTCATCACGGAAAATATGGTCGACACCTTGGCCAAGCGAGATAACGCCCTTAATATGGGGCATCTTTGCCAATTGCCCAACAGGCGGCTTCCAAACTGTGACCGCCATCGCACGCGCCCCTGCCTCAGAGGTAAGCGGCACCAATTTTATCGCTGGCAGAAATGGTTGCAGACGCGCCTGCCATGCCTCAAGGCGCGACGCGTCAGCCGCATCATCATAATAGCCGACGATTAACTCATCTTCGCATAAAACACTCATCAGCTCATCGCCCGAAGCGCGGCTTCATGAAGGGCAGGGCTAGCCGCCGCAATCAGGGCATTTGTCTTGCCAAGACGCACAGGCGCGCCGTCCCAATCAGTGACAATCCCGCCCGCGCCCTCAATCACAGGGATAAGCGCCATAATATCATGGCTAGCAAGCTGATGCTCTATCACAATATCTGTATGACCAGCGGCAAGCAGCGCATAATTATAACAATCACCGCCCCAATTACCACTAAGGCACTTATCAGATAGCGCCCGATAAGCGGCCAAAGCCGTCTCATCCAGCGCTTCTGGTGCGGTGGTCGCGATACGTGCGGCTGATAAATCAGTGATGCCAGAGACCTTAATAGGCTGGCCATTCAGCGTGGTCGGCTGGCCTTTGATGGCGATAAACATCTCATCCAGCATCGGCATATCAATCACCGAGGCCACCGGCTGATGTTGATAGCAAAGCGCGATTAAACTGCCGAAAAGAGGCTTGCCTGAAATAAACACGCGCGTGCCATCTATGGGATCAATCACCCAGTCAAACGCACCAGAAATCGTCCCGCCTGCTTCTTCGCCCAGAATATTATGTTCTGGATAAGCGGCCGCGATTGCCTCTCTTATCACAGCCTCTGCCTGCTTATCGGCGATTGTCACAGGGCTGTTATCTGCCTTGCCTTCGATTAAGATAGGCTGGCGGAAATGCTTTTTTATCACCGCGCGCGAGGCAAAACAAAAGCTGGCAAGTGCCCCTGCCAGCTTTTCATCATCTATGGAATGGTCATCCCAGCGCATTGCTAGGCACCAAAATTACTGTGCTTCAGATGCGATGTCGGCATCTGTTGGCAAAGCGGCAGGTGAGGCCGACAGACTGCGCAAATAGGCAATCATATTGGCTCTGTCCTTTGGCTTTTTAAGGCCGGCAAAATTCATCTTTGTGCCCGCAATATAGGCCTTTGGCTTATACAGGAATGCGTTCAATGCCGCATAGTCCCAACCGCCGCCGAAACCAGCCAAAGCGTCTGAGTAACCAAAGCCAGCAACACCGCCCTTATCCGCGTTCACGATATTCCACAAAGCAGGGCCAACCTTATTTGCGCCGCCTTCGTCAAACACGTGGCAGGCTGTACATTTCTTGGCCAGCTTCATACCAGCGGCAATATCTGCCTCTGCCAAAAGCGCCAAAATAGGCTCAGGACCCACAGGTGCCGCAACCGCGCCAGCTGTATCAGCCACTTCTGCTACTTCAATTGGATAGGCGTTCTTATGCTCTGCAACACCGTGACCATCATGCGACGGCACAAGGATTTGCGCCCCTTTAATGCCAGCCATGAAAACCAAGGCTGCAAGCAATACACCAGCGAATAGTTTATTAAATTTGAGTTCATCCATCTTTTTGATGTCCCCCGAACATCTAGTCATCATCAATCAGGCGTGACGCCTCATTTCAAAAATTACCTGCCCTTAATATCGCAACAACGCGTCTTTCTCAAGTGATCAGGCGCTTGTTTTATGTTTTCTTTTGCATGATTTTCCAATTTATGGAACAAAAAGGCCATAATCACCGCCAAAAGAAGCCTGATATGTCGTCAAAACAACCTGCTGATGAAATGATCATTTTGATTCCCGCACGCATGGCCGCCAGCCGTCTGCCGAATAAGCCTATGGCCGAAATCGCAGGCAGACCGCTGATTGAACATGTCTGGGCAGGCGCGATGAGCGCTGATATCGCGCCTGTATGGGTGGCAACAGATCACGCCGATATCTACCATCACATCACCTCACTTGGCGGCCGCGCTGTTATGACGCGCGCTGATCACCCGTCAGGCTCCGACCGTATCCATGAAGCGATTGAGGCGATTGACCCTAAAGGCCGCTATCAAAAGCTGATAAATTTGCAAGGCGATCTGCCAACCATCACAAGCGAGGCCATCAATGCCCTTGCGCGCTTGCTGAACACAAATAACTGTGATTTGGCAACATTGGTCGCACCCGCAAGCGCCGAAGAAGTTGCCAGAAGCCAAGTCGTCAAAGCCGTGATGAGCTGGGATGATGACAATCACCAATGCGGGCGCGCCCATTATTTCTCGCGCCAAGCTGTGCCTCATAATGCCGAGACCTATTGGCATCATATCGGCCTTTATGGCTGGCAGAGAGCGGCCTTGGCACGCTTTGTGACCTTGCCGCCATCGCCGCTAGAATTATCAGAAAAGCTAGAACAGCTGCGCGCGCTTGAAGCTGGCATGTTGATCCAAGCCTCAGCAATTGACGAAGCGCCGGGCGGTGTAGATACTGAAGAAGATTTAAACGCTGTCAGAGCGCTATTTGCCTGATTGCGCCTTCATAAACCTATCAGATTAACCCTCATTTAGACGGCAAGACTATCATGACAAAGAAAATCGTAGCTTTCCAAGGGGTGCTTGGTGCCTATTCACATATGGCCGCCCAAGCAAGCTTGCCAGATTATGGGGTGATGCCTTGCGCGTCTTTTTCCGAGATGATGCACAAGGTAAGAGAGGGCGATGCGCATATGGCGATGGTGCCTGTTGAGAATTCAACCGCCGGACGTGTCGCCGATATTCATCATCTTTTGCCAAATTCCGGCCTTAAGATCGCGGCTGAACATTTCCAGCCTGTAAACCACCAATTGCTTGGCATCAAAGGCGCGTCTCTCTCAGATATCACCCACGCCCATTCTCATGAACAGGCCCTTGCCCAATGCCGTGAAGGTCTTGGCAAGCAGGGCATATTGCCTGTCACCCATGCCGATACAGCCGGCGGTGCCAAAGATATCGCCGCACAAGGCAACAAACAGCACGCCGCCATTGCCTCACGCCTTGCCGCTGAGATTTATGGCCTTGATATCCTGCAAGAGAATTTTGAGGATATGGAATCAAACACCACCCGCTTTTTGCTGATGGCCCCTGATGCGCCTGTTGCGCCTTATGATCCGGCCCGCAAATTTGTGACAACTATGGTCTTCCGCGTACGTTCTGTGCCAGCCGCGCTTTATAAGGCGTTGGGCGGTTTTGCGACGAATGGCATTAATATGACGAAAATCGAGAGCTATATGCTGGGCGGCAAATTATCAGCTGTGCAATTCTATGTTGATTGTGAGGCGCATATTGAAGACCCGGCAATGGTTCACGCCCTTGATGAGCTTGCCTTTTATTGCGAAGGCGATGGTCTCCAGATTCTAGGCTCATATGCAGGGGCTGATATTCGCTATCACAAGGGCTAGAAAATTCTGGCAAAAGACCTAAAAATTCTGGCATTTTTGCCGCCCTTTTACCCCTTTTAGCGATGATTAGGCTTGTAACAACGCCCCATTTGCCCCATATTGCCAGAAGGAAGGCAGATGGGCGTTTGTCCTGTTTACCAGGCCAGGTCCG
This sequence comes from Alphaproteobacteria bacterium UBA685, assembly GCA_002299005.1. Lineage (GTDB taxonomy): Bacteria > Pseudomonadota > Alphaproteobacteria > Puniceispirillales > Puniceispirillaceae > UBA685. Next base: position 10,272 of record DBMZ01000161.1, read on the forward strand.
AAAGGAAGCAACCACAGCAGATTTTTAACGGGTCGTCTGTCTTCCGCCTTATTTAAGCCTGACAATTTTGGATTAAGGTGATTATGTCTGACGAGGCCCCTAAATCTCAGGTAAACGACTCTGCTCTGAATGATTCTGCAACAGCCCCCTCAGCTTACCGTGTCCTTGCGCGCAAATATCGTCCTGATAATTTCACAGGCCTCATCGGCCAGAACGCGCTTGTCAAAACACTTCAAAATGCGATTGAACATGGCAGGCTTGCACATGCCTTTGTGCTGACAGGCGTGCGCGGTGTGGGCAAAACCTCGACCGCACGTATTCTTGCCAAGGGCCTGAATTGTATCGGCCAAGATGGCACAGGCGGGCCAACCTTGAACCCGTGCGGTGCTTGCGAGCCATGCCAGTCGATTATGGCCGGCCGTCATGTTGATGTGCTTGAGATGGATGCCGCCAGTAATACAGGCGTTGATGATGTCCGTGATATCATCGAAGGCGCGGCCTATCGTCCGGTCTCTGCGCGTTTTAAAATCTACATCATTGATGAGGTTCATATGCTGTCCAAAAGTGCTTTTAACGCGCTTTTGAAGACATTAGAAGAGCCGCCAGAAGCCGTGAAATTCATCTTTGCGACAACCGAAATCAGAAAAGTACCTGTCACCATCCTCTCACGGTGCCAGCGATTTGATTTGCGCCGTGTGTCGGTTGAATTGCTTGGTGCCCATTTGCAATCGATTGCGGGCAAGGAAGCGATTAACGCAGATGATGATGCCATTCACATGATCGCACGCGCCGCCGAAGGCTCTGTGCGTGATGCGCTCTCACTGCTTGATCAAGCCGCCGCTATGACCGCTGATACCATCACCGCAACAGGCGTCTCAGCGATGCTTGGCCATGCCGGTGATGCCGATATTGGCGAGATCCTAACCGCCTGTCTTGCCGGTGATGCGGCCAGTGCGCTGACCTTTTTTGCCAAGGCAGATGAGCGCGGTTCTGAGGCAGAAAAAATCCTATCAGATATGCTGGATTTAACGCATTACGCCTCTTTGCATGCCGCAGGGGCAGGGCTGTCTGATCTGCCCGAAGCCACGATTGGCGTGACAAGCGCCCTTGCCGAACAAGGCATCGCACGCCTTGGCCGCGCATGGCAAATCTTGCTGAAAGGCCATAATGAGGTCAAATCAGCCCCCAATGCCAGAGCCGCCGCACAGATGGTCTTAATTCGCCTCGCCCATAGCGCGCCAATGCCAACACCTGCTGAGATTATCAGCAAATTGCCATCTGCCCCATCAGGTCAGGCGGCGCCAGTGGCACAATCTTCTGCCCCATCTTCTGCCTCATCTTCTTCCCCTACCTCTGCCCCTGCCTCAACTAGCAAGCCAGCGCAGACACCGCCTTGGGAAGCCTCTTCATCAGCCGGTCATAGCGCAACAAACGCGGCCCATGCGACCACGCCAGAAAACATGCAGGTCGCACCCGAATTAGCGCCAGAGCCAGAATTAAAACC
>DBMZ01000153.1:0-7264 GCA_002299005.1 Alphaproteobacteria bacterium UBA685
TCAACCGTGCTTGTTTGCAGGTTCAAGACCCCCTGCTCGCTAAAGCTGATACGGCTTTCAAGACCGTCTGTCGCAATCACATAATCTTCACCAAGCGCGGCAAATGCCTCATCACGCACAGCGATGCCCTCATCATTGCGCAGGGCAAAAGACAGCGCTCTGTCACTGACATCAAGCTTTTTGAAACGAACGCGCTTTTCACGAAACTCAAGGCGCAGGGATTCAGCAATGCTTTCAAGACGTTCTGTTTGAACTGCCTCACTATCAACCTGCAACAGCAAGTGAGAGCCGCCTTGCAAATCAAGACCGAGATTAATGCTTTTGCCCGGCAAAAAGCCGCCTGTGTCGCGCCCACCAATCAAATTTGGTGCGGCATATACAAGGCCTGCCAAACAAACCAAAGCAACGAGTGCTTTTTTCCAGCCTTCAAATTGCAACATTTCTATCAATCCACCTTAACAAGTCGTGCCAATAAAGAGGCCACATAGGGCGACCTCTTCTTGAATTTATAAGGGCCCCTTTTGAGAGAGGCCCTTTTTTACTGATTATTCGCCTTTTTTCTCGACGGATGCGATCATGCTGCGGACAACCTCAACCTTCACGTCTTTGGCGATTTCAACTTCGACATAGTCATTATCAGCAACAGCTTTCACAACCTTGCCACGAAGACCGCCTGATGTTGTGACCTTATCGCCTTTTGCCGCGCTCATCACCAATTCACGATGCGCCTTCGCACGCTTTTGCTGTGGGCGAATCAAAAAGAAATAGAAGATCGCAAAGATAAGAACGAATGGCAAAAGCTGGGCTGTCAATGACGCGCCACCGGCGGCTTGTGCATATGCGGGACTGATGAACATCGGGATACTCCAAGTGTGAAAAGCCTTTTGATAAAACAAAGCGAGGCTTTTAAGTGATTTTGTTTATAAACAGTGTCTCACAATAACTTGCCTGCCTAGGGGTTTCAACGTCAATTTAACGCTTTTCACGAATAAGCGTTGTTATATGAAGCAACGCTCTGGCTTGTGCCTGTGTGAATAGTGATTATGATGATAAAGTTATAATAATGATGCCGCATGATGGCCGCAAATTTGTGTGAAGATAACCAAAGGATAGCGTAGAAAATGACGAAAACATTTGCCTCTGTGCCAGATACCACAGTCTTATTGACCCGTATTGCGGATGCGCTTGAGCGTCTTGCCCCGCCTGCCATTCATGACGCGCCCCTGCCCCCTGCAGAGGCCTATGTCTGGAACAGCCATTCAGGGCGCTGTGATGTCGTGGAACGCATTAGCCGCATGCCACTTGGTGCATTGCGCGGGATTGATACGCAAATTGACCGCTTATTGGAAAACACACGCTCGTTTGCGCAGGGTCATATCGCCAATAATGCCCTCTTATGGGGCGCAAGAGGCACGGGCAAATCATCTGTGATTAAGGCTGTGCATGAAACATTACAAAAAGAAGGGCATAATCTGTCAATTGTTGAGATTGCCCGCGAAGATATCGCCGATCTGCCTGTTTTGATGAATTATCTTGGCAAGCAAGAGGGTCGCTATGTTGTGTTCTGTGATGACCTTGCCTTTGAAGGCGCAGAATCAAGCTATAAAGCGCTAAAAGCCGCCCTTGAAGGGGGGCTTGCTGGGAAGCCAACGAATATCGTCTTCTATGCCTCGTCTAATCGCCGTCATTTAATGGCACGTCAGATGATTGATAATGAACGCTCTTCTGCTATTAACCCGTCCGAAGCGATAGAAGAGAAAATTTCACTGTCTGATCGCTTTGGTCTATGGATTGGCTTTCATGCCATTGATCAAGACGGCTATTTGGCGATTATTGCGTCTTATATTACGCATTATAATCTGCCTGTCAGCGCCGATGAGGTGCGCCTTGAAGCACTTCAATGGGCGATGGAACGCGGCCACCGTTCGGGGCGTACAGCCTTTCAATATATTATCCATTTAGCCGCCAAGCTAAATGTTAATATTGAATCATAAGACTCTGAAATATTATGATTTTATAATATCGTGTGGGTTGATTGGCTGGCGTGACTGGCGGACTTCAAAATGCAATTGCGGGCTATCAACGCGGCCCGTATTACCAACTGTGCCAAGCACTTGGCCGCGGCCCAAAACATCCCCTTCAGCGACAATGATTTCATCGAGATGCGCATAGGCGGTGATATAGCCGCCATCATGTTTTACCAGCACCATCGTGCCAAATGATTTCAAATTACGCCCAATATAGGCAACAGTGCCTGGCGCTGATGCTTGCACATTTGTGCCACCGCTTGCGGCGATATTGACGCCGTCATTATGAACGCCTTTTGCCGCGGGGCCAAAATCTTTGATGATCTCGCCTTCAACAGGCCATGTAAAGCTATCGCTGGCGGTAAATGAAGGGGCGACGAAATTCTTGCGCGGTGCATTTGATTTAGGCACATCTACGATGGTGCTATTGGCTCTGGCAACACTTGTGCTTGCTTGGGGTGCGGGCTTTGCAAGGGTTGTGTTAACGCCCTTACCACCTTCTAGCACGGTGAAATCATGCGTATCAGGGATAAGAAGCGCTTGGCCCTCCACAAGCTGATAAGGCTCAGATAGGCCGTTTAACTCAGCGATATGATATTGGCTAACCGCATAGCGTTGCGAGATGCTAAAGATGCTATCTGTGATTTGCACAATATGCTCTCTTGGCGGGGTAATGGTAAGCACCTGCCCCGCACGAATGCTAAAAGGTGGCGCAATATCATTATCAGCTATAAGAGATTGCGGTGTGACACCATAGCGTGTCGCAAGCACATAAATCGTATCACCCGCCGCAACATTTATCTTCCGAGACACAGGAATAGCCACGCGCTGAATACGGCCTTTACCAATCTCAACAGGCGCCGGCGTCTCTCTTGTCAGCGATAATTTTGGCAATTCGATATCAGGGACGCTAAAATCAGGTGTCTGGCACCCTGTTAAGGTCGCCATGATGATCACAATAAACGCAGAGTTTCTAAGCATTATAATGTGGTTCCTTCAAGCATGGGGACAAACCTTACATCCATTATGGTATCTTGCTCATAGCCTGTTGCAAGTTTTTTTATCCGCATTAATTGCTCTTGGCCTGCTTTACCAATGGGGCCCACAAAAATGCCCCCTTCTTTTAGCTGGTCTAACAGATATGTTGGGACATCTTCGCTTTGGCAGGCGGTGATAATACGGTCAAAGGGCGCCGCCTCTGGCCAGCCCTTACTGCCATCAGAATGACGCAAGGTGATATTGGTGATACGCAGGGATTTTATCCGCATTTCAGCATCGACAAACAGAGGCCGCAATCGTTCGGCTGAATAAACACGGCGCGCAAGATACGATAGAACACATGCCTGATACCCCGTGCCTGTGCCTATCTCTAGCACCCGGTTAGATGGCTGTATATCAAGCGCAACAAGCGAGGTCGCAATGACAAAAGGCTGGCTGATGGTCTGGCCAAAGGCAATTGGCAATGACGCGTTCTCATAGGCATGCGCGCGCAAGGCACGTGGCAAGAATTCCTCACGCGGCACACGCTCAATCGCGGCTAGGATGTTCGGTGACATAATCGCCTTGGCGCGCAATTTCATAATCAATTGAGCCTTAGCGGCAATCAGATCATTATCTATCGGTGATGGCATACTCATTGCGGGCCAGTATCCGCATCAAATAGCGGGTAATTTGCCAGCTGTGCCTTATCTGTTTGCACCATGGTCAACGGCGTCACGCTGACATAGCCATTTTGCAACGCATGCCTGTCAGAGCCTTCACGTGCCGCCTCTTTTATGCGCATTGGGCCGATACGGTAATGATGCGGTGTCTCGGTATTGTGAATGATATCACCTATCTTATGCTCATCTGTCGTGGTCGGCATGATGCCCTTTATGCGGCCTGTTGATAGCTTGGGAAAATTCACATTCAAGACTGTGCGCGGGGCTGGCAAATTTTCCATGATATAGCGCATGACCATTTCACCAGCTTCTTTTGTGGGGGCAAAATCTGATTCCAAATCACCGCCATCTTGGCTAAGGGCAATTGATGGGATGTTGTTAATAGCCCCTTCAAAAGCCGCGCCTATCGTGCCTGAATAGCCGATATCATCCGCCGCGTTCATGCCGTGATTGACGCCTGATAAAATCAAATCAGGCAAATTATCTCTCATAATCACATTCAAACCGAGCATCACACAATCAGCCGGCGTCCCAGAACAAGTAAACCGCCCCTCACCTATATCCGTTAGGTGAATATCACGCTTTAAGCTCAAAGACCTGCCTGTGCCAGAACGGTTATCGGACGGGGCAATGATGGTAATATCATTCGCAAAAGGACGTGCTAAATCCGCCAATAGCGACAAGCCATAAGCATCAATGCCATCATCATTTGTAATCAATATACGCAAATGTTGCCCTTTTTGTTATGTCATTTACCAAAAATGGCAAATGCTAGCTGTTAAACGGCACGAGCTTGTCTGTCCCCATATAGCCATGCAAGGCTTCTGGAAGCAGGATTGTGCCATCTTCTTGTTGTCCATTTTCAAGCACAGCAATCATCGTGCGCCCAATGGCAAGACCTGACCCGTTCAATGTGTGCAAGAATTCAGTGTCACCGCCTGCTTCGCGTCTCATACGGGCTTTCATGCGGCGTGCTTGGAACGGCCCACAATTTGAGCAAGAAGAGATTTCACGATATTGGCCACGACCTTCATCTTGGCCCGGCAACCACACCTCAATGTCATAGGTTTGTTGGGCAGAAAAGCCTGTATCACCTGAACATAGCTTCATCACACGGTAATGAAGGCCTAATTTTTGCAAAATCGCTTCTGCACAATTTGTCATCCGCTCAAGCTCATTGGCTGATTCTTCTGCGGCAACTACAGAGACCATCTCAACTTTTGAGAATTGGTGTTGGCGGATCATGCCTCTTGTATCACGGCCGGCTGACCCTGCTTCGGCTCTAAAGCACGGCGTATAGGCTGTCATGCGCACAGGCAAATCAGCCGCATCTGTGATGCTGTCAGCCAAAAGGTTTGTCAGTGGCACTTCGGCTGTTGGGATAAGCCATTTATCTTCCTCAACACGATAGAGATCATCGGCAAATTTCGGCAATTGGCCTGTGCCTGTCATAGTCGCACTATTCACAATCGCCGGCGGTAGCATTTCAGCATAACCAAATTCTTGCGTATGTGTATCAAGCATCAACGCCGCCAAGGCACGTTCAAGACGCGCCATTTGGCCTTTTAGGACAACAAAGCGTGCACCTGATAATTTTGCCGCTTTGGCAAAATCCATTTGCCCCAGCCCTTCGCCAAGCGATACGTGATCTTGCGGGGTAAAATCATAGCTTGGCTTATCGCCAACCGTGCGAACAAGCTCGTTATCATCTTCATCATCACCTTGCGGCACAGATGCATCCAAGATATTTGGCAAACCCATAAGATGGTTATTTAATGCCTCAGCCAATTGTGCTTCTTGTGCTTCCATCTCTGGGGCTTTTGCTTTGATATCGGCAACCTCGGCAATCATAGACGAGGCATCTTCGCCCTTTGATTTCAACATACCAATTTGCTTTGAGGCTTCATTGCGACGCGACTGCATGCTCTGCAAGTCCGTTTGCAAGGCACGCCTCTTGGCATCAATCGAAGAAATCTCTTCTGCAAGCGGCGCAAGGCCACGTCTTTTTAACGCTTCATCAAAGGCGTCAGGGAAATCGCGAATAAAACGAATATCATGCATATTTATGCCCTCTGGGGAGACTACTTAAACTAATGACTATTATAGAACAGCCAAATCATTTTGGCCTAACAAAACAAGTGATGGGATAGCGCGGCTTTATATCAGGCTAGTCAGCCTCTGGCTTGACCATCATCCGCGCCGCAATGATCGACAGCTCATAAAGCACGATAACCGGCACGGCTAATAGGACTTGGGAAATAACATCTGGCGGCGTTAGAATGGCGGCCGCAACAAACGCAAACAGAATGGCAAATTTGCGCTTTGAAGCGAGGCCATCTGGTGTTGCCAGCCCTGCTTTGACAAGCAATAGCAAAATCACCGGCAATTCAAATGACAGCCCAAACGCAAACATTAATCGCATCACCAATGATAGATATTCACTAATGCGCGGCTCAACCTCAATCGGCAAAGCGCCTGTGCCGCCAATCGTCTCAAACGAGATAAAGAACTGCCATGCAAGCGGGATAACAAGATAATAAACCATCATCGCGCCCATGATGAACAGGACAGGTGTCGCCACCAAAAACGGCAGAAAAGCGCCCTTTTCATTTTGATATAATGCCGGTGCCACAAATTTCCAAATCTGCGCTAACAGCAACGGAAAGGTGATGCAAAGACTGGTGAAGAACGCCACTTTGATTTGGGTGAAAAAGCCTTCATGAAGGCCGGTAAAAATCATCCGGCCGCCGCGTTCAAGCAACACATCCGCCAAGGGGGCTTGCAAAAATACATAGACAATATCAGCGATGCTTTGCGTGCCAGCACCAAAGGGCCTTACAATGGAGATGATGAACATCGCAATGAAACAAGCAAACACAATACCAATGCGATTACGCAATTCGGTCAGATGCTCAATGATGCCCATCTCACCTTCTTGATTGCCGACCGTCTCATTTTCCTGAATTTCAGCCATTATGTGTTTCTCTATAATTTAAGTGGTTGAAATGCGTTATTTCGCAGACTTCTTTGAAGCGGTTGATTTTTTAGCGGCCGTTTTCTTAGCCGCTTTTTTCTTTGGTGCGGCCTTCTTCGCTGGCTTCTTTGGTGCGCCCTTTGCCGGCTCTGCTATTGTCTTGATATCATCACGCACATCGTCAAGATTGGCAGATGACTTAACATCCCCGGCGACTTCTTTCAAATCACCGCCAATGATATTGGCCATTTCGTCGAAATTGCCTTCTTTGGCATCAACCAGCATTTCTTTCATTTCTTTGAATTCATCTTGCCGTGCCACATCTTCCAAAGAAGAGGTAAACTCACGCGCCATACTCTTGGCCTTGCGCATCCCTTGTGAGAATGAGCGCAAAATGCGTGGCATATCTTTTGGCCCAACGACAAGCATCAGGACAACGGCGACCATCAAAAATTCCTGCCAGCCCAAATCGAACATGTTTCAACCCTTTGAAGACGAATGGCCCTAGAAATAAAAATAGAGATGCACATAGTATCTCTATTTTTAGTCATGGGATGATTTTAAGACTTTTTAGCAGCCTTTTTCTTAGCAGACTTCTTAGC
>DBMZ01000153.1:7489-20205 GCA_002299005.1 Alphaproteobacteria bacterium UBA685
TTCTTTGGTGCTGGTGCGGCTACAGCGGCCTCTTCTGCATCGTCTTCTTCATCACCTTTTACGCCATCTTTAAAGCTGCGAAGACCCTTACCAAAATCACCCATCAAACCAGAAATCTTACCGGGACGTGCGAATAAAATAAGAACAACAGCCAATACTATTAGAATTTGCCAAATGCTAGGAGACATGTTCAACCTCGTTTCTTTCAAAAAGAATAATAATCCAAAATCACTATAAGGTGCGGATTTTAAAGGGGCAATAACAAAGCCATGAAATGCGCTAAAAACAGTCTGATTTATCGCGCTTCAAATAAATAAATATCGTTCACAGACGCTGATAAGTACACAGTCGCGCCAACTTCAAAGAAATTCAGCCCGGGAATTTTCGCATGTAAATGATACCCTGTGTCATCATCCTTATCGGACAAATGCACAAGTGTGTTGCTTCCCAGCATATGCGTTTCCATAATTTTGAAAGGCGTAGGAGACGCGTGCGCTTGCGGCGCATCATAGACGGTCAAATTCTCATTACGAATAACCACCTCAACCTCTGCCCCCTCATCAAAAGCGGGCGCCTTTATTGTGCCAAGCACGGTATTAATCATCCCGTCCTGCACGATTGCTGAGAATTGATTGGCCTCGCCAAAGAATGTCGCCACAAAAGATGATTGCGGACTGCGGTAAACCTCAAGCGGGGTGCCTATTTGCGCAACGCTCCCCTGTTCTAGCACGACGATCCTATCAGACATAAACATCGCCTCTTCCGCATCATGCGTGACCATGATGGCGGCGATATTTTTCTCTCTTAACACATGCAGCAACCTATCACGAATGCGCTCTCTTAGCCTTGTATCAAGACCTGAGAAAGGCTCATCAAGCAGAACAAGCGCTGGCGCGGGGCAAACCGCTCTTGCAAGGGCAACACGTTGTTGCTGGCCGCCCGACAGCTCATTGGGGTAATTATCGGCAAATTGCGTGATACCAAAATCAGCCATGACGGCCTTCGCCTCAGCAATGATCTCCGCTTTCTTGCCCGTTAGGCCATAGCAGACATTTTCCAAAACAGTTAAATGTGGGAAAAGTGCATAATTTTGGAAGACCAAACCAACACCGCGCTTATTTGGCTCAAGCGCATAATTAGATGAAGATATAACCTCATCATCCTGAATTATTTGACCTTTTTGCGGTTTTTCTAGTCCTGCCGCAAGACGCAATAACGTCGATTTGCCGCAACCGCTTGGGCCAAGCAGGGAAATCACTTCACCGTTATTCATCGCAAAAGACACATCCCGCACAGATGGCATTTCGCTATATTTATGGCTGATATTTTCAAACGATAATTGCTTCATTATCACTCTTCTGCAAATTCAGTTTCATCAAACGCGATTTCCAGCAAATCTTCATCAGACCCGATGGCCTCATCATCTCCCTCAGATGATAGCTCATCTGCGCCCTCACCGATACCACCAAGCACAATCCCCTTGCGAAGCAGGCCAGATGATTTCAACTCTTCCATCCCCGGCAAGGCATCAAGCGCCTCAAGGCCGAAATGGTCAAGGAAGGCTGGCGCTGTGCCCCAAGTCAAAGGCCGGCCCGGCGTGCGTCTGCGCCCCTTTGGTTTGATCCACCCAATCTCAAGCAAAATATCCATCGTGCCCTTAGATAGGCTAATGCCTCTGATTTCCTCAATTTCTGCGCGCGTGACAGGCTGGTGATAGGCGATAATGGCCAACACTTCCATCGCCGCGCGTGATAGCGGTCGTTCAACCTGCTTTTCAATTGACAGGGCCTCAGCTATCTCAGGGCGCGTGCGAAAGGCAAAAGCATCATCACGGCGCACTAATTCAACGCCTGAAAAAGCGCCGTAACGTTCCTCAATGATAGATATCACAGGCGCTAATTCAGCTTCATCAGCCAAATAGATAATCAAATCACGCGCCTTTACAGGCACCGGGCTGGCAAAAATAACCGCCTCTATGACTTTTGATTTATGCAACAAGGCTTCGCTGAATGCCGTTTGTTCTTGGTCCATCCCTATGAAAGCTCCTTCATGCGCAAATAAAGTGGGCCATAGTGAGATTGTTGACGCAAATTCACAACCCCCTCTTTTGCCAACTCCAATGACGCCACAAAATGAGACGCCACAGCAGACCGCCTATCAAGCGGTTGCTTCAGGTTCGGTGGCAAAAACTGTTCTAAGACGGTCCAACCGGGGGCTGTCTTTAACAAATGGCGCAACCTGCCAGAGGCTTCTTGCACTGAATAGAGCCTTGTGGCGGCAATCGTCAGTGTCTGCGCCTCATCTTCAGACCGCATTTCGCCATAGACCGCGAGCAAATCATATAAGGTCGCCGTCCATAGAGGGCGTTCCGTCTTTGAGAAATATTCAGGCATGCCTCTGGCAAAACGCGCGCGGCCTAAACGTGGCAGGCTAGCAAGTCTTTTGGCGGCAGTCTGCATCGCTTCCAAGCGCAAAAGCTGATAGCGCAAGGCATCTGTCATATCTATGACTTCTTCATCTCCCTCTGCCTCAATCTCAGGCAAAAGCAGACGTGATTTCAAATAGGCAAGCCACGCCGCCATCACCAAATAATCAGCGGCAACCTCAAGGTTTAACTCTCTTGCGGTTGAAATATAAAGCAGATATTGCTCGGCCAATGGCAGGATAGATATCTTTGCCAAATCAACCTTTTGCTCTCGCGCCAATGAGAGTAGTAAGTCAATTGGCCCTTCAAAACCTTCAAGATTAACAAACAGCCCTAGCTGGCCATCAGCCTCTGCTGTCTGTTTTGTGTCATCTTCAAAGGTAATGTCATTGTCGGACATGGCTGTTTTGTGCCTATTGCAATGCGACTTTACGGAAAATACAATCTTGCCCTGCCCGTTTGAGCGCATCACATAGCGCGCGCGCATCTTGGGTTGGCAAAGGCTCTGTTGTCACGCGCCAAAAAATACCAGACCCGCCCGTATCAGCTTTCATGATACCAAGCGTTAGCCCATCAAGGCGTTCTTTATGTTTTTCGGTCAATAGAGCGGCGACTTCTTCTGCCTTTTCCTGATTTCTAAAGGCGGCTAGTTGAACCATCATTGACGGGCCATTTGCGACAGGGTTTTCAATCACCAAAGGCTTGATAGGACGCTGTAGTGGCTTTGCCTCTTCTACAACATTCTCAGCCACGCCAACAGTCTCTGCATCTGTGTCCGTATCATCAGATTTAGGCGCATTAGCAGCTGTATCCTCAGCGACAACTTGTGTTGCCTCACTGGCAGGCGCCTCTAATTTAACCTCTGGCATTTCGGGTGCATCTGGTTGCAATGTGATGATTTCGACATCATCTTTGCTGGCGTTTAATTCATCTAGCATGTCCAAAACGGTTGAATCTGTGCCCGCATCAGCTTCTTTGACAGCCTCGACCGGCTTTTCTTTAAAGCTTTGTGTATCAGACTTTAGAACGACCACATCTACGGGGCCATTATCTGACACCATTTGCGTTAAGTAAGTACCAAGCGCCGCGGCTATCACAACCAAAGCAACGATGCCTGCAATGATAGCAGGAGATAGACCTTGTTTTGCCTCGTCACCCTCACGCATTTTTCTACATCTCCTCTGCGGCATTAATAGATAGCAACTTCAGACCTGAGCTAATCACGGTTGATACACAATTGACAAGGTACATACGCGCTTTTGTGACATCTGCCTTATCATTCTGGATGAATTTCAAATCAGGATTATCGCGCCCGCCATTCCAAAGACCATGGAAGGCCGCGGCTAAATCCATCAAATAAAAGGCAATACGGTGCGGCTCATGCATCTTGGCAGCTGCCTCGATAAGAGATGGCCAGCTCACCAGCTGTTTAATCAAGCGCACTTCGAGGTCATCGCGCAACAATGACAGATCCGCATCTGCAAACTCATGAATAGCCTCGTCTTGACGGAAAACAGAGCGCGCTCTTGCATGAGCGTATTGGACATAAAATACCGGATTCTCACGGCTTTTCTCTGTTACCTTGGCATAATCAAACTCAAGCGTCTGATCATTGCGACGTGTTAGCATGATAAAGCGCATCACATCTGCGCCAACCGCATCCATCACATCTGATAGCGTGACAAACGTACCGGCTCTTTTAGACATTTTCACAGGCTGGCCATTATCAAGCAAGCTGACAAGTTGGCAGAGTTTCACATCAAGCTGGTTATTTTGGCCTGAGGTTGCTTGCACCGCTGCCTTCATGCGCTTTACATAGCCGCCATGGTCAGCGCCCCACACATCAATCATCACACCATTTGTGCGTTGCCATTTATCATAATGATAGGCGATATCTGAGGCAAAATAGGTCCATGTGCCATCTGATTTTTGCAAAGGTCTGTCGACATCATCGCCAAATTCTGTGGCTTTGAACAAAAGCTGTTCGCGCTCTTCCCAATCATCTGGCAATTGCCCCTTTGGCGGCTCTAGCACACCGCGATAAACCAGATTTTGGCCTTTCAGGTGCCCTAGTGCTTCATCAACCTTGCCAGATGTTGTTAAGGCGCGCTCAGAGCTGTAGATATCCATAGAGACGCCAAGACGCACCAAATCTGCCTTGATGCCGGCCATAATCTGCTCAATCGCAAAATCACGCACCACCGGCAAATAAGCCTCTTCAGATTGCGCCTTGAGGCTATCACCAAACGCCTCTTTAAGCGCTTGACCGACATCTTTCAGATAATCACCCGGATAAAAGCCTGCCGGGATTTCAATCGTCTCACCAAAGGCTTCTAAATAGCGCAGATAGCTTGAACGTGCCAATACATCAACCTGTGTGCCGGCATCATTAATGTAATATTCTCTTGTGACATCAAAGCCCGCAAATTCAAGTAAATGCGCAAGGCTATCGCCAAAAATAGCGCCTCTTGCATGCGCGGCGTGAAGCGGGCCTGTTGGGTTTGCTGACACAAATTCAACATTCACATTCTGGCCTGCCCCAATCGCAGATTTGCCATAATCAGTGCCAGCTTCCTGAATAGCCACTAGCTGATTTTGCCAGACACCATCTGCCAGATTAATATTGATAAAACCAGGGCCTGCAATTTCAACAGCGTCAATAAAGCTCTCGCTCGCAAGCCTATCGGCATAAAGCTGTGCTAAATCACGTGGCTTCATAGCGGCTTGCTTTGATGTCACCATAGCGACATTCGTTGACAGATCACCATGTGAGAGATCGCGCGGCAATTCGACAACCATCTTTGATAAATCACCCCCCTCTGGGATAAGCCCATCTGCGGCAAGTGATTTGTTTATCTGTGTGATTACATTATGCGTTTGGTTGAAAATATTCATGATTATGACAGTATCGGGCCCATTTCAAAAATTCGTTCATACTCTAATAGCGCATAGCGGTCTGTCATGCTAGCCACATAGTCACCAATTACACGCGCATCTTGCGTCTTTTCGCCCGTTAATTTTGCTTGCCAATCATGTGGCAGCAAATTCGGCTCATCCATAAAGATATCAAACAGCATTTTCACCGCACGCCGCGCTTTGGACGTCATGCGGTTCACCTTATAATGGCGCCACATATGTTTGAACAAAAAGGCCTTTAATGTCTGCAATTCATGCAATCTATCGGGGTGAAACGCGATAAGCGGCTTGCCAAGGTGGCGGATATCATCAGGGTGATGAAGGGGGTGCGCGTTAATCTGTTCTCTTGCAGATGCCAACATATCCTCAACAAAATAAGAGATAAGCTGGCGCGTTAACTCATGGCTAAGCCTGCTAAGGGCTAAATCAGGCCATTGTTTTAACAGGCTGGCTAAAATAGCGCCGACCACAGGCAGATCACGAATATCTTCTAGGCGCAAGAGCCCTGCCCGCAAGCCATCATCAAAATCATGAGATAGATACGCGATATCATCGGAAAGATTGGCAATTTGCGCTTCGGCTGAGGCAAAAGATGATAATTCTAGTGATAAATCACTATCAAGAGCGGCAATTGTGGGGCGAATGACACCTGTTATCGGGCCATTATGTTTGGCAATACCCTCTATCGTCTCCCATGTCAGGTTAACCCCATTAAACGCGGCATAGCGTTCTTCTAAATGCGTTAAAACCCGCAAGGATTGCTCATTATGGTCGAAGCCGCCATAGGGCGCCATCGCCTCATTAAGCGCATCTTCGCCTGCATGACCAAAGGGCGTATGGCCTAAATCATGCGCTAATGCGATAGCCTCTGCCAAATCTTCGTTTAGATGAAGCGCCCTTGCACAAGAGCGCGCAATCTGGGCAACCTCAAGCGAATGTGTCAGGCGTGTTCTAAAATAATCGCCCTCATGATAGATGAAAACTTGTGTCTTATGTTTTAGGCGCCGAAACGCCGCGCTATGGATAATTCTGTCTCTGTCGCGCTGATAGTCTGAGCGTGTTGAAGACCCCGCAGGCTCTGTTATTGCGCGCCCTTTTGAGGCAACAGAATGGCTCGCAAAAGGGGCAAGAAAGGACGCTTCATCTTGAAACATATCTGTTATCCTGAGGAGTTATAAGACGGGGCATTGGTCGAATCTAAACCAGTGCGCGAATGGGGGCAAGTCATCATCCTCATTATAGGCTGTCGGCAACCTTGATTTAGGGCTTGAAAACAGCCATATTACGATAAGGGACCTATGTTGATAGAGCCACTTAAAGATAAAGTGATATCAAGAGGAATGATTGTGAGCCAAACTGATTTTACCATTACCAAAGCAGCGGCTGAACGTATTGCGTTTTTGCAAACAGCTGAAGGTGCGCCCTATTTCCGCGTCAGCGTTGATGGCGGCGGCTGTTCTGGGTTTCAGTATAAATTTGACTTTGACCGCTCGACAAGTGACGAGGATTTAACCTTTGAGGCACATGGCATCACCGTTTTGGTGGATGATATGTCATTAGGGTTCCTTGAAGGCGCTGAGCTTGACTATGTTGAAGAATTGCTTGGCTCTTATTTCAAGGTTGAAAATCCAAATGCCACGGCCTCTTGCGGGTGCGGCACCTCTTTTTCTGTCTAACCCCAAAGGGATCTTTTAAATCATGCGCATTGCTAGCTGGAACGTGAATTCAATGAAGGCACGTCTTGGTCATGTGACCGACTATTGTAAGGCCGGTCATACGGACATCATCTTATGCCAAGAATTAAAGATGACAGATGAAAACTTCCCCTATGATGCGTTCAAAGAAATTGGCTGGAACGTCGCTGTTCATGGCCAGAAAACCTATAATGGGGTCGCAATTTTATCACCTCACCCTATCGAGAATGTGGAGATAGGTCTGCCAGGTGATGATAGTGATGAGCAAGCACGCTTTATCAGAGCTGATATTGGTGATTTGCACGTCGCATCAATATATTTGCCGAACGGCAATCCCTGCCCCGGCCCTAAATTTGACTATAAGCTCGGCTGGATGGATAGGCTTGATATTGTCGCCGAAGAACTCTTGCAATCAGAGCGCCCTGTTGTGCTAGGTGGTGATTATAATATCATCCCACAAGCCATTGATTGTTATGATGAAAATGCTTGGCAAGGTGATGCGCTTTATCACCCTGAAAGTCGGTCTCGCTTCTTTAAATTACTGCATAAGGGCTATACGGACGCGTTTCGTTCAATCCACCCCGAAGGCGCGCATTACAGCTTTTGGGATTATCAGGCAGGCGCGTGGCAAAAGAATAATGGCATTCGCATCGACCATCTTTTGCTGTCACCTGAGGCTGCTAACCGGCTTGAAAATGCGGGCATAGATAAAGGGCCAAGAGGCTTAGAGCGTGCCTCAGACCATACCCCT
Source organism: Alphaproteobacteria bacterium UBA685 (assembly GCA_002299005.1). GTDB lineage: Bacteria > Pseudomonadota > Alphaproteobacteria > Puniceispirillales > Puniceispirillaceae > UBA685. The sequence continues at coordinate 15,276 of DBMZ01000153.1, forward strand.
ATTTGGTGTGATATCAAAACCGACTAACAAAATTATAATGCGCAATAAAAAAGGAAGGCCTAAGCCTTCCTTTTATGTTTGAGAGCGTCTTATTTGACCTATAGGTCAGCAAAGACGTGCGTTTCTTTCTTCGCGCCGGGGTGTGTTGTTGCCCCTGTTTCAGCTGAGCCAACTGTCTGTGCATATTTCCAGATAGTGCCTGAATTATAGTTAGTCTCGCGCGGCTCCCATTCAGATTTGCGCAAATCCAACTCAGCTTGTGATAAATCGACCGAAATTTCGCCTGTTTTGGCGTTAATTGTGATCATGTCACCATCTTTCAGCAAGCCAATTGGCCCACCAACAGCTGCCTCAGGGCCCACATGACCGATGCAGAACCCTCTTGTTGCGCCTGAGAAACGGCCATCTGTGATAAGAGCGACCTTGTCACCCACACCTTGGCCATAAAGCGCCGCTGTTGTGGCCAGCATCTCACGCATTCCAGGTCCGCCTTTCGGGCCTTCATAGCGGATAACCAAAACGTCACCCTCTTTATAGGTGCGATCTTGTACAGCTTGGAAGGCTTCTTCTTCGCTGTCAAAACAACGCGCAGGGCCTGTGAATTCCAGCACTTTCATGCCAGCGACTTTCACAATCGCGCCTTCTGGTGCAAGATTACCGCGCAGACCAACCACACCACCTGTTGGTGATAGCGGGTTTGTTGTTGGATAAACAACGGCCTGATCTGTTGGGAACTCAACATCAGCTAGGTTTTCAGCAATTGTCTTGCCTGTCACAGTGATACAATCACCATGCATAAAGCCACCAGCTAGCAACGCTTTCATCAATACTGGCACACCGCCAATCTCATACATGTCACGCGCGACAAACTTCCCGCCCGGCTTCAAATCAGCAATATAAGGCGTGCGCTTAAAGATTTCAGCCACATCATGCAAATCAAAATCAATCCCGACTTCAGCCGCCAAAGCTGGCAGGTGCAAAGCAGCATTTGTTGAACCACCTGTTGCAGCAACAACAGTTGCGGCATTTTCAAAGGCTTTGCGTGTTAGGATATCTCTTGGGCGCAAGTTCTTCTCGATCAATTCCATGACCATGCGACCTGAATGATAGGCATATTCATCACGTGTCTCATAAGGTGCTGGCGCACCGGCTGAACCTGGCAATGCTAGGCCAATCGCTTCAGAAACACATGCCATTGTATTGGCCGTAAACTGGCCACCACATGAGCCGGCTGATGGGCAAGCCACACATTCAAGCTCATGCAAATCTTCATCTGACATATTACCAGCTTGGTGTGCACCCACAGCTTCAAACACATCTTGAACGGTCACATCCTTATCTTTGAAACGACCCGGCAAGATTGAACCGCCATACATAAAGACAGACGGCACATTCAAACGCGCCATAGCCATCATAACGCCCGGCAATGACTTATCACAGCCAGCCAAGCCAACAACCGCATCATAACAGTGACCACGAACCGTCAATTCAATTGAATCAGCAATCACTTCACGGCTTACAAGAGATGATTTCATCCCCTCATGCCCCATCGCGATGCCGTCAGTGACGGTAATAGTCGTAAATTCGCGCGGCGTGCCGTCATGCTCACGCACACCACGTTTTGCAGCCTGTGCCTGACGGGCAAGTGCGATATTACAAGGGGCAGCTTCATTCCAAGTCGAGACAACACCAACAAGCGGTTGGGCAATCTCTTCCTCAGTCATACCCATCGCATAATAGAACGCGCGATGAGGTGCGCTTTTGGCGCCAACTGATACATGGCGGCTCGGCAAATTTGATTTATCGAATTTTTTCATAATTTTTATCCTTCGCTCCCCCAAATGGGGCCTCTTCCCTTATCATATCGCCCTTATTTTATAGGACAAACTCTTTATTGACTGTTTTACTGATCATCAATGCGAACAAGCGCCGCTTGCAAGCCAGCACGTCTTGTTTCTTCTTCATCCAGCCGTCTTTTGTTCTCTTCCACAACAGCCGCAGGTGCTTTGGCAACAAAGCTTTCATTGCCAAGCTTTTTGCTAATTTTTTCAATCTCTGAGGTCGCGGCCGCAATTTCCTTATTCAAACGCTCTCTTTCAGCGTCAAAATCAAGAATATCAGCCAAAGGCATTGCCAAATCAACACCCGCTACCGTTGAGCGTGCTGATTGTTTTGGCATATCGCCCTCATGCGCCACAATCGCTGTAACACGCGCAAGACGAAGCAATGATGCATCCATATCAGCAATCACCTGTGCTTGTGCGGCACTCATATTGCGCAACAAAAGCTCAGGTTTTGCCGATAGCGGGACGTTCATTTCAGCACGCATCGTTCTAATCTCAGAGATGATATCGATAACAAAATCAATATTTGTCTGCGTATCGATAGATGGCACATTTGGCCAGCTTGCGCTTATCAGCATATCATCACAGTTGAAGATCTTCTTATTCAGCTCTTCTGTGATAAACGGCATTATCGGGTGCAAGACTTTCAAAGCGGCGCGCAAAACAGCCACCGCTGTTGCACGTGTCTCATCAGATTCCTTCAACACCGGCTTGATAAACTCAAGGTACCAGTCACAATAGCTGTTCCAAATGAAGTGATAAATCTGGTCAGCGGCTTCATTGAAACGGTAATTCTCAAGCGCCTTTGCCACACCATCTGTCGCTTCATGCAAGGCAGAGACAATCCACTGATTAACCGGTAATTGCACAGATGATAAATCAAACTCATCATAGGTTTTGCCCGAAAGCTCATTAAATTCAAGGAAGCGCGAGGCATTCCAAATCTTTGTCGCAAAATTACGATAGCTCTCAACACGGCTCACAGATAGCTTCAGATCGCGTCCTTGGGCCGCCATCGCGCACATCGTAAAGCGCAGGGCATCCGCGCCATAATCCTTTGTCAAATCAAGCGGATCAAGCACATTACCCTTTGATTTAGACATCTTCTGGCCCTTCTCATCACGCACAAGCGCGTGAATATAGACCTCCTTAAAGGGCACCTCACCATCCATGATATACATGCTCATCATCATCATGCGGGCAACCCAGAAGAAGATGATATCAAAGCCTGTGACAAGCACATCACCCGGATAATAACGCTTTAACTCTGCCGTATCCTCAGGCCAGCCAATGGTCGAAAATGGCCATAGACCACTTGAGAACCATGTATCAAGCACATCATCGTCTTGATGAAGCGCAACCACCTCACCATAATGCGCATTAGCGGCTTGTTGCGCGGTGGCTTCGTCCATTTCAACAAACGGCGTGCCATCAGGGCCATACCATGCCGGGATACGATGACCCCACCAAAGCTGGCGTGAGACACACCATGGCTGGATATTGCGCATCCATTCAAAATAGGTCTTTGACCACCGTTCAGGCACAAATTTCGTGCGGCCTTCTTCAACGGCTTTAATCGCAGGAATAGCCAGCTGTGCGGCATCAACATACCATTGGTCCATCAACCAAGGCTCCACAGGCACGCCAGAGCGATCGCCATGTGGCACAGACATTTGGTTATCTTCAATCTCACCAAGCAGACCAAGCGCGTCCATATCAGCGATGATCTTTTTGCGCGCATCAAAACGGTCCATGCCTTGATAGGCTTCTGGCGCGTTCTCATTCATGGCCGCATGCTGGTCAAAAATATTCAGCATTTCCAGATTATGACGCTTACCAACCTCAAAATCGTTAAAATCATGCGCTGGCGTAATTTTCACAGCCCCTGTGCCTTTTTCAGGATCTGAATAGCTGTCGGCGATAATCGGAATTTCGCGGCCAACAAGCGGCAAGGTCACCGTTTTGCCAACAAGGTCTGTATAGCGCTCATCATCGGGGTGAACCGCGACCGCCATATCGCCCATCATTGTCTCAGGGCGCGTGGTCGCAACCGTGATAAAGCGACCCTCCTCGCCTGTCACAGGATAACGCAATTGCCACATCTTACCGAGGCTCTCTTTTTGCTCAACCTCAAGATCAGAAATGGCGGTTAGCAATTTTGGATCCCAATTCACCAAACGCTTATCACGGTAAATCAGGCCATCCTTATGAAGTTTTACGAAGATCTTGCGCACCGCGGCAGACAGACCATCATCCATAGTAAAGCGGCTTCTCTGCCAATCAGCGGTTACGCCCAAATGACGTTGCTGATGCTCGATCATGCCCCCTGATTCTGCTTTCCATTCCCAGACTTTTTCAACAAACCCGTCACGGCCTAAATCACGGCGGCTAATGTTTTCAGCCGCTAATTTACGCTCAACAACCATTTGGGTTGCGATACCCGCATGGTCCATACCAGGCTGCCAGAGTGCGTCGCGCCCAATCATGCGGTGATAACGGATCAAAATATCCTGCAAAGTAAAGGTCAGCGCGTGTCCCATATGAAGCGAGCCAGTGACATTTGGTGGCGGCATCATGATGGTATAAGGCGTCTTATCAGACGTAGGATCACAAGCAAAAGCACCTGATGCTTCACTTGCTTCATACCAATAGGTTTCAATCTCTTGCGGATTATAGGTTTTATTTAACATCTATGCGCCATAAATTAGTCAATTAGGAAAGTCACTTCGTTGATGTTTATAAGGCACAGCCACAGGTTTGTCACCCTGTTTGTCGGATGCAAACCCGCTATCATAGCGGGGCTATTAAGACGAGATTTAGCGCTTTTTGCTGGTAGGTTTTGTCGAAGAAGATGGCCGCTTTTGCGGGGATGTCAGCGCTTCTTCTATCAGCCCTGTCATATTGCCCTGAAGCCATGTTGACACCTGCTCTTTGATAATTGAGCGCAAGGCAAGGCGCACCGCCCCTGAAAAGCCTTCTTCCTCTTCCGCGACAGCTGAGCTGTCTGAAACAACGTGAAGGTTCGGGTGGCTTGTGGCCTCAAACATCTCTTCGTCTGCCTCATATTCTTGAGAAGGTGGTTCTTG
>DBMZ01000152.1:0-2840 GCA_002299005.1 Alphaproteobacteria bacterium UBA685
GTTGAGCGTATCATCCTTGGCATATTCAGCTTCAAAAACATCAAGACGCACCTTGTCAGGGTTTTTGTCATCCATAAAGACCCGGCCATCTGTATCTAATGTCAAATTGGGGACACCAGCAATCACGGCTAAGGCCGCTAGAATGCATAAAATGGCCGCACTGTAACGCCATTTAATAATGAAATCAGCGTAGGTTTCAAAAAAACGATTTTGTGAAGAGTTTTGTGCCATTTTATGCCTCCGTGTAATAAGCAACTAAGTCAGGCGTGCCAGCATATCATACTAAACTAATATACAGTTTTTATGAGAATTCGGATGCCAGAAAGATTTATTGCGCCCTAATTTCTGCAAATGCCTAATTAGTTTGCAGAAACCAAGGCCTCTATCTAAATTTCAAGCTGGCTTATGAGGGGGCGCATCGCAAGGCAGGGCTTATGATTCCGCTATACCAGCTGTTTTTTCTCATACGTCTCAATAGGTTAAACACGCTGTAAAGACGCCAGTCACACCTCAGTCACAACTGAGGAGTATATCATGGCAAGTCTTCGCAAACGTAATGGCCTCTGGCAAGCTCAAGTTAGAAGCGTCCACGCTGGTGCAACATCTAAATCCTTCCATCGCAAGTCTGATGCTGAGAAATGGGCAATACAGCAAGAAGCCTTAATGCAGACCGGTCAATGGGCGAGGAACAAGCCCAGCGACAATACAATCAAAGAGATGATGGAACGCTATCTAGCTGAGGCACCCCCTACCAAGCGAGGCATTGCAATCCGAAAAACTTATCTCAGCGTAAAAATTGCTGTGTTTGTTAAAGAGGAGTTTGAACCGATGTCGCGGCGTTTTCTGACCATATTTGCTATTTTTGGGTCTTTCGTAATGGTTACAAATCATCAGGCTATGGCAAGCTGTTCGGGTGATCAGCCATTCTTTGCCTCAATTTCATCAAGTTTTACCCCAAAAGGTTTCCTTTCAAAGAAGCCCAAGCCAGAAGATATTCAAAAAGCGGAAAAACAGGCTGTCCTCGCAGCATGGAATAAATATGTGTCCTCTTGCATGTCAGCTGGCCGCATGCAAGAATATCTCTCACAAGAAGCCACCATTCTAGCCAATCTTAATAATTATATTGTCAGCAAGGAAGCGTCACATAAAATTGATGAGGGCAATAAAATTATCAAAGCGAAGGCGTTGGTTACCGTCAGTAAAACAAAAATTGATAGCGTGTTTGCCCAAGCCTCTGTCAATAGCGGCGGTGATGGTGCTGCGATTATTTGGCTATTTGGCGCAAAACAAGCCTATTTCACCGCAGAAGGTGATGTCACAACCTACGATCCAAACGTCGAAAAACAATCAGAGTCACGCAATTTGCAAAGCTCTGAAATCGTTAGCGCACAAGATGACAACACAAATGTTGAAGCCACTTTAACAGAATCAAACTCTTCAAGCGCAAGCTCTGGGCAAACAACCCAGCGTGGCACCGAGCGCACAGAAGTCATTCGTGACTATCGCGTTGTATCGACCGCAGAGTTCAACCGCAATATGACTGGCGTGCTGTCACTCGCTAATTATGAGGCGATTGATTATGTCGATGTGTTTAACGCATGTGGTGGGACAGAACCTGAGATTGTCGAAGAAGAACTAGCTCTCACCGGCCAAATGACACGTGAGACGAGAAAAGCTGTGTTAGCAGCCGCACGTGAGTGTGAAATTGGCTATGTCGCAATTGGCACACTTGATGTGAACCAGCCACGAAAATCGAATGTTGAAGGCTATAATGTGATTGTGTCTATCAGTGGCGAGGTATTGAGCCTTGCAAAACGCTTGCCGAAGAAAGTTGCAGCGATTGGCCCAATTCAGGCACAAGCTGGCGGACCTGAGGATAATACAGCTGTTAGAAACACCCTAGCAATAGCAGGTGAAGCAACAGCTAGTGAAATTGTCAGCCGCCTAAATGCAAAAGGTCTGAATTAGACATTCTGCACTGCCAGCTTGACTGTCAACTCAAAGGATAAGAGGCACATATGAGAGATAACATAATCTATATATTTAAAGTTGCGAGAGCTGTAAGCCTTGCATTGGCGATAATGCTATCTCTCTCTGCCCCTGCGTCAGCGCGCCTTGAGATTGTCGAAGTTAACTCAGAAGGCTTGGGGCTGAGCTTGCGTGATGCGATCTTAGATGGGATAAGGTTAGCGGTTAGCATGGTAAATGGTGTTGAAGTCGCCTCTGAAACAAGCCTGCAGACGGTCTCGATTAGCGTTGAGACAGACCAAGGCAATGCCTATGCCGCGTCATCTGCTTTTGCTGAGCAAATTTCAACCGCGACCAAAGGCGTGATCGAAAGCTACGATATTATCAGCTATGAGCAAAATGAACAGCTTGGCAATAATTACGTCGTTCAGCTTTCGGTTAAAGTGTCAAAATATAAGGAGTCAAAACAGCTGAAGCGCTTGCGCATGGCAGTATCTGGCCTTTATGTCGACAATAATGTGACCGACCGGAACAATGCCAATATGGTCGCAAGAGATATTCAAAATGGTGTGATTTCCTATCTGACGCAAACGCGCCGTTTCGCAATGCTCGATAGAAGCAATATGGCTGACACACAAGCAGAGCTGAATTTGATCGCCTCCTCTGGCATGGCGACAAAGGAGCTTGCACGGCTTGGCAATAAGGTGGGAACTGATTACCTTATTGTGCTGACATTAAGAGACCTTGATAAGGTGCGTTATGAAGAAAAAATGCGCACCAATAACAGTATCAAAAAACAAACTATCACAATTGCTGAGGTCGGCATCCGCATCCTTGATGTCGCAACATCTCAGATAAAATTCTCAGATACG
>DBMZ01000152.1:3114-9159 GCA_002299005.1 Alphaproteobacteria bacterium UBA685
GGCAAAACCATCATTCGCGGTGAGGTCTATGACCTTATTCAGCTTGGAGAGCGCCTCATTGATCCCTACACCAAAGAAAGTATTGGCTTTACAGAGACACTTGTGGGGCAAGTCAAAATTGAAAATGTGCAATCAAAGCAATCTGTCGCGCGCATTGTCTCTTTGACAATCTCAGACACTAATAGGCTTGCCAATTATAAATTTATTATTCGTCCAGCGCGCCCTGATATGGCAGCTGATCTTGCAACAGCACGCGAGAATGTGACTAAGGCAAAAAGCCGGATAGATGAGTTAAAAAGTAGTTTTAAGGGAGAGTAGGCTATGTGCACTATTGCGAAATCACTAATATCACACAAACATCTTGGCACTGGAAAGATGACATATTTGAAAGGCGCCGCGCCCCTGCTTATTTGTACAATGCTCATGGCGCCTACTCATGTGAGGGCAGAGCAAGATTTGCTTGATCTCGATGCAGAAGTCCAGCTTCAGCTTGAGCCTATTGATGGTATTACAACCGTCTGTGATGACCATGTTGCCGCCAAGGGCTGGGATAATCCTGGCAAGCCCTTTTCTGTCTCGGTTGGCTCAGGCCTTGTCCAAGTGGCACCTGGCCATCCAAATTATATTAATGAGCGTCAAAATGCTTATGACAAAGCCGTGCTTGAGGCAAAAGGCCTTATCTTGGAAAGCCTGCGTGCAAAGGTAGCGCGCGCGGTGTCAAATCGCTTATTCGCTGATGATATGCCAGCCGCGCAAAAGCCGCAAGAGACTGCTGCGTCTGTTGATAATCGCGATCTGCTTTCGGCATTTGAAAAATCACTTGAGCTTGTACATCGCGAACTTGATTCAGAGCTTGATAGAACAGCCCCGCCCCCAGCATCAGCAGAAGAAGCTGACGAGATCGTCAAAAAGCTAGGGGGTGAGACCTTTAGAAATGCCGTCAATACCATGTCTCAAGAAATGCTGATAGGCACCAGCCGTGCCTTTGTTGCTGAGACATCACGCCCGAATGTAAAAGGTGAAGTTTGTGTGGTTCTTGTCACATCAGAAAACCTGCGCAATGTCGCAAGGGCTATCGTGTCACAAGATGCCAGCTATTTGCCACCCGCCAAACCTGGCAAACCTTTATCCGAACATGTGCCTAATCATAAGACCAATGAGGGGTTACTTGAGCTTCTAACATCTTACGGCGTGCAAATTGTGCGCGATGAAAATGGCAATTATGCCGTCATCTCCTATGCGCAAGCTGGTGCAAAATCAGGCTCACAATTAATGATAAAATTGGCAAAAGAAGAAGCATTGGCACGTGCCCAAGGCGACCTTAGAACCTTCTTAGGTGAGATAGCTGTAAAGACAAAGGCATCAGATAATTATGCAGATTATTCCGAGCTTGTTGATGGCGGCAAAATCTATGAAGGTGGTTCTGCCATTAATGTTGCCATTAAGTCTGAATCTGACGCGCTTGATATTGTCGGGGCAAGACCGACCTTTTGGGGTGTTAAGCATCCTGTATCAAAGCAACCTATTGCCGGCGCGATTTTGGTTTGGACACCGCAATCAATGGCAAAATCACGTGCTGAGATCAAAGCCAATAATAAACCTATCAAAAAAGCAGCAGACCCGACGCAAGATAGCGGTAATGTGCAAAGCTCTTCCTCATCTAGCACAAAATCATCAAGCACTACTAAAATAGGCGTATCAGGCTCCTCTGGCGCCAATACATCAGAAGATGATTTCTAGGATAAAGCAAGCAATAGCCGTCTATTTTGCGGCTATTCTTTTGCTGCCCTTTGCGGCAGAGGCACGGCTTGTAGAGGTTGAATTTACCCTAGATAGCCCAAAGACGGCGCTAGAGAAGAAACTCTTCATCGATAGCGCCATCTTAGAAGCACAAAGCCGTATGCTTGAGATATATTATGAGGGGGCATCTTTCTCGCCCTCATGGGCAACCCTCCCACATCGTGCGCCTTTAACAAAGATTTTACGCCAAGCAAGCTACCGTGAGGTCACCATTACTCGGCTTGAGGCAATTGAGCGCAAACAAGCTGGCAAGCGGTGGCACTTTGTCTATCGTGGCATGATTCCAGATGGTACGCCTGTCATCAATGATAAGACATTATTAGCCACATTTGCCAAGCTGTTGGATGATAAATCACGCCAGCACATGACGCCCTATTTTGCGATGGAAATCGCACTTGCCTATCCGTCTTTGGGCTTGCAAGACAAAGCGACCTCTTTTTGGCGCCACAACTTTCAAGGCTATTCCTATGCGATGTTTGAAGATGCGCCAGTTTTGGCACCAGATGCCTTTCGCTTGAGCGCAAGCGGTATCAAGGCTGATTTGGTGCCTGCTGGCATTGACGGTGCCTTTGCGCTGCTTGATAAGGCACCCTTTCACCCTGCCCTATGTGAAATTGCGTTAACAAGACTTGATGGCACAAACCTACCTGCCTTTAGTTTGTCACTTCGCAAAGCCTGCCTCACCTTAAACAAGACCGATGCGGGATATCAGGCACGTTTGACTAAGTCACGAAAAGCCCTAGCTGATATGCCAATATCACCCCCCTTTGATCGCCGCAATGTCATGGCTGAGATGACACAATTGCAAGGCCAAGACTGGCTGAGCGAAGAGAGCTGGTTGACACAATTAATCATTACCAGCATGGGCGATGTACCAGCCAACTTCCCTCTTGGTGAGCTGATAGACACTGATGATGCGCTCTCAGATACCAGCTCCTCATCTGGCGGCCTCCAGTTAGAGTCGCTGACGATTGACGAAGATGAGGGGGATAGCCCTATGCTAGAGGCCCTCACCGTCATCGATCTTCAGGACGAGATTACGCAGTTTGAACAGCTGCCAACAATCGCCGCCATGGGCGCTTTAACCGCTGGATTTGCCGAGGCAGGCTATCCGCTTATATCTGAAATTTTTGTCTTACAAGCACAGTAAAAAAGGGAGTTAAAAAATGACAGGATTTTTAAAATCATCCAAAATAATTATCATAGCCGCGAGCCTCAGTGTCATGATGCCACAAATGGCGACTGCTGATCTTTTTGGCGACCTGAAAAAACTCCAAAATAAATTGGAAAATCTTGGTAAAGAGCAATCAAACGATAGTGCCAACACCCAAAAATCCAATAAGCAGAGTGCGAATACTCAAAATTCTAGCTCGTCGGCAGATAGCTCATCATCAGGCAGTGAAGCCGCGCGTATCGCAACCGCTAGCACCATGATTGAGGCTATATGTAGGCCTATTGAAAAGAAAAACATTTATGCAAAATTAGCGCAACCAGACATGAAAATGATCATGACTGATTTCGGTCAAAGTGAAGCTGAATTAAATGTCATGCTAAGTCAAAATCCGAATATACATATGCCTTACGTGATTAATCTGGGACAATATAAGGATGCGTTTGACAGTGCAGAAGTAACTGAATTATATGGCAATTTCCTCAAGCTCCCAAATCTGAGAGACCTTGCTATCATTGCTGCCACCTCAAAGGTTAACACCTTTAGCAAAGACAAAAAGAAAATCGTCAATGATGCGATGTTTGCCTATGCGCTTATCCATGTCTATTACAGAAATCACGGTGGCAATGGGGCATTAGGAGATAAACTGCTCTTAGCTGCTGCCAAGAAAAACCAATATGGCGCACGCTATATTGAAGGGGTGAGATGGGCAAATGGCTATGGCCGTGATGTGAATTTTACAAATGCTGTCTCATGGATGTTGCCGACTTATGAGCTATCACAATCGCGCAATGATGATTTAGCGCAAGTGATAGGCGCTGAATTCATGAAAATCGCGCTTGATAGCCGCCACCCCAATTTTCAGCTCTATGCAGATTTAGCGGAATCGGCTGAAGAACAGCGTCGCAGTATGGAACAGCAATTCAGCCAATCATCTGGCAATTTGACCAACGCTATTTTCTTTCGCAACCAAGTTCACGATTTAACTGTCACACGTGGCAGATTATTAATTCAGCTTGCTGAAGTATCAAATGCTGGTGTTGAGCTTGAAAAATATAAGGCTGTCTTTACCGAGCTTTCCAATCAATCTGATCCTTCAAATGCCACTGTAACAGAGATTGTAATTGCAACAAATGCCTTCCAAGATAGCCTGACAACACAATTGGAAAATACAGCACAATTGGAACAAGCCGCCTTGCCACAAGTCAAATCACTATTTGCAGAGACCGAACGATATGTTGGTGTCGCTTATCAAACAGGGTTAGGCTATACTCTCTCGGTCATGCTGCTTGGATTTGAAAATATCGATATGGAAATGATAAATCTTGTCCAAGAGGTCGGCCAAGCACGCGGACGTGCTTGTGAAATTAGGCAAGGTATCTTAAATTTCGCAGCACGCACAGATGTCGCGTTAACAGCAACCGACGTGCAAGTTGGCACCAATATCCTAGCGCCAAGAAAGAAGAAAAAACGCTAAAGTAGCGCTAGATAAAAAGCTAAACACAAAAGATATAAGGGCGCTGACAAAGGCGCCCTTTTTTGTGATTGTCGCTAGATTAAAACCCGCTTGGCAATAATCCCCTTATACGCTCGCACTCGGCGCTATAGCTATCCCAATCCTCTGCTTCGGCTTGGACAAAAGTTTTCACGCTAGCCCCGCTAGTCTCTTCCCCATCATAGAGAATGCCGCGTGCTTGTTCAGATGCGATGGCACCAAAGGCACGATCTAAGATGGTTTCGTGAAGCATGAATAACCTGCTTTTGCGATCCAATCCAAGGTTACCTTCAAAGATTTCGTTGAAATCTTGGCGCGCATAAAACCCTTGATTATAATATGTCTCAGATGTCTGTTTATCGTAAATGCGAATGACAAGGCTTGTCACCAAAGCGACTTGATTGCGTGTGCTACTTGTTTTGACATTGGCAAATTCCCAGCCCCTATGCGTTACTTCAATCGCCGCATCAGCAGGCTTAAGGGCAAGAGCTGTATTAAGTGGACTTTCGCCATTCATCGCCAAGATTTTCATTTCGCTAAGCATATCGCGATTGACAGCTGTCGTTTTTCGATAAGGCAAAATAGGCGAGACAAGATTTTCAGAAAAAGCAGTCGTCACCGCAAATCCAATGTCATCGCCATAGCGGGCAAGGTCTATGTCATATTGCTCAACATGCAGGCGTGCCAGGTCAGTATAGCGGACTGGTTCGACTTGGAAATATTTGCCTTCATATTTTTCTTCAAATGGGTAATCTGTCAACCGTTCAGTCATAAAGCGCGCTATGCTGCCAGATTGGTCGACATTGGCAAGCATATTAAAAAACAATTCAGGCAACAGGCTCTCATCAGGGCGCCCCGGCTTCTCGTCAAGGTAGCGACCACGTACAGCAAGACAAGCGACAATGCGCCTCTCAAAAATATCATAAATGGTCACATAGCCAATTTGGCGCAAAATATATTGTGTTGTTGACAATTTTTCCAGAAAGACAGTCGCCAACACCTGCTCTGATGCAAGGGCAAAAACCATGCCATATCGTGTTTGTGTCCTATCGAGGCCTGTGCGCAAATCAAGAGCCGTATCTGACCAGTCAGTTGCTCTGATCTCACGCAAAAGCGCGCCATTGGCAGACTCGCCCGTAGGGCTCACTTTTGGCGTCATAGCCAAAGCTTGCCGCGTATAGAGCATCAAGCCTGGCTCATCTTCAAGGATATAAGCGCCGCCCCATGTCACTGTCCCCGGAAGGCGCGCATTCGCAGGAGCTGATAGCAAAAGTGGCGCATTAACCGCAGAGAGACCAATGAAAGACTGCCTTACAAACTCACGCCGCTTCATCCTCTTACCTCCCACCATCACGACACTACCTCATTATAGTAATGATAAAGAGCTGCCATAAGCAATCAGCTTTTTAAGATATCGAAACGCCGCCATTTATTGAGAATATATAAAGAAGTGGTAGCGGAGGAGGGACTCGAACTCCCGACACGCGGATTATGATAAAACTGCTGAAACTTTTTCTGTTTTATTACAGTGTTTTATGAGCAAGAAAATCAAGTGTGTTAAAAAGTGTGCAGCAGACAG
>DBMZ01000152.1:9456-13277 GCA_002299005.1 Alphaproteobacteria bacterium UBA685
TTGATCAGCCTCACATAGTGTTTTACGCACCGCCGTGCCTGCCAAGCTATTGTCTAATTGTGTCATCACCACATCAACATCTTCCAATGTCTCTGGAAGTGTGGCAGACATTGCAACCGCATTGCCAAAACCGACCGCGACAGAGGCAAGCTTTTGCCTTACCTTATCATCTTCATGCAACACTAGCACTTTGCCCTTTCTGGCCACCAGCTGATAGCTGTTGCGCTCGCCAGAGGGGCCCGGCAGGTTGATAGATCGCGGTTCTTGATGCAACTCCCACACGGCCTTTTGCAAAAACGCCTTTAGATATAATCCGCCACCAGCCTTGGGCCCAGTCCCAGAAAGTTGATGCCCACCAAAGGGCTGCGAGCCGACAACCGCACCAATCTGGTTTCGGTTGATATAGACATTGCCGACATGGATGGCTTTGCTAACCCCTTCGATATTAGCGTCAATCCGGCTATGCATACCAAAGGTAAGGCCGTAACCGGCATTGTTAACCGCCGCAACCACAGCCGCTTCATCACCGGCCTTGTAGTTGCATATATGCAAAACTGGACCAAAAATTTCAGATTTAAGATCAGCAATACCTTCGACGCTCAACATTGAAGGAGGGCAGAAACATCCTGTCACAGGCGCATGACCCTGCCATATTAAACGGCCTTCCCGGCGTGCCTTTTCCACATAATCATCAATGCCGGCTTTCGCGTCCTGATCAATAACTGGACCAATATCGGTATCAATTTCAGACGCTTTGCCAATTTTCAGCACACTGGCCGCTTCACGCAGCATACGGATAAGGTCAACCGCAACATCGTCCTGAACATAGAGCATGCGTAAAGCCGAACAGCGCTGACCAGCAGACCGAAAGGCCGAAGTGATAATATCATCAACCGCCCGCTCTAATAGCGCTGAACTATCAACAATCATCGCGTTTATGCCACCGGTTTCAGCAATCAACGGCGCATATGGCTTGGCTGAACGGGCAATAGCCGTCTCAATGATTTTAGCTGTTTCGGTTGAACCGGTGAACACCACCATGTCTGCGCGGCCTGCTGTTGTCAGCGCCGCCCCGACACGCGCGCCATCCCCACATAACAATTGAAGAGCATCATCGGGCACGCCGGCAGCATGCATTAAAGACACTGCAAATGTGGCAATTCTTGGGGTTTGTTCCGCAGATTTGGCAAGAACTACATTACCAGCCCCAAGCGCTGCCACGATCTGGCCGGTGAATATTGCCAGCGGAAAATTCCAGGGGGAAATGGCAACGACAGTACCGCGCGCTTTTGAGCCTGCGTTTAGTTGACGTGCCTCAGCGGCGTAATAACGGCAAAAATCCACCGCTTCACGTAATTCTCCCGCCGCGTCATCAATCGTCTTTCCCGCCTCATGAACAAGCAGATGGTAGATTTTACCATCGACTTGTTCATAGCAATCTGCGATGCGGTCCAGTATCGCTGCACGCTTTGCGGTGCTAAAGGCCTGCCATGATGATTGACCTGCACGGTCAAATGCTTTCACAACATCCTGCGGGCTGTCATCGCTGGGGCGAACAGGCAAATTATGACCTGCAACATCTTTTGCAAAGCTACACAACATGTCGATATCAGCATCATCAAAGCCCCGGCTATTTTTACGCACTGGCATAAAAATTTGCATCCCCGTGGGAAGATTAGCCTCAACAACAGCATCTTCATAGGGATCGCTGACCAGCGCTTCTATAGGAACCGCCGCATCTGCAAGCTTGTTCATAAAGGACGAGCTTGCTCCATTTTCCAGAATCCGGCGGACAAGATAAGCCAACAGATCATGATGGCGGCCAACCGGTGCATAGACGCGCAAGGGTGCAGAAGTCATTTTCTGCAGTTGCCGGTGAACCTCATCGCCCATGCCATGAAGTTTCTGGATCTCGAATGACTGCGGCTCAAGCTTGTCCGCAAGGTGAGCTACCGCCGCAAGAGTATAAGCGTTATGGCTTGCAAACTGCGAATGGATATGGCGCGAGGCCATCATCAACCGCTGTGCCTGCGCCAGATACGCCAGTTCCGTATGTTTTTTTGACGTGTAAACAGGGAAATCCGGCAACCCCTTTTCCTGTGCAATTTTAATTTCTGTGTCCCAATAGGCTCCTTTTACAAGACGCACCGCAATCCTTGTTTTATAGGTCCTCGCCTTTACTTCAAGCCAGTCGATCACCGCACCGGCATGACGCGCATAGGCCTGAACGACCAGCCCAAGCCCCGGCCAGCCTTTTAATTTAGGATGCGCCAACAGAGTTTCAAAAACATGAAGCGTTGGTTTTAATCTTGCAAATTCCTCAGCATCAATCGTCAGGGGAATATTATGGCGCTGGGCCTTTATCGCCAACTCCACCACCCGCCGAAGCAATGTTTCATGGCTAGCCGGCCAATAACGAGGCATAAACCGGCACGATAGGGCCGATAGTTTGACCGAAACTCCAGAATTAAGGTTCACGTCAGCATTCGAGGCACATGCACCAACCGCATCGATCGCCGCCGCATAAGCATCATAATAGCGTGCGCAATCTTCTTCTGAACGTGCGGCTTCTCCTAGCATATCAAATGAGAATAAAGCCTTTTGGGCCACGGATGTCTTGACCGCCTGCTCGATTGTTTCAGCGAAAACAAACTGGCCTCCCATCTCACGCATCGCTGTTTCAATGGCGCGCCGTATTGTTGGCACGCCCAACCGCGACACTATCGCCTTCAAATCATCACCATGCTGATGCCGAACAATAACACCAGCAAAAGCAAGCGCTTGGTCCATACCACGCAAAAACCCCTTCGCGTCACCATTAAGCCAGTGACCAGGCGCAAGCTTGTCAAATATCAGGAAATCACGTGTTGCCTTGTCCGGAACACGCAGCAGAGCTTCAGCAAGCTCCATAATCATGCGCCCTTCAGCGGTAGAAAGCTTATAGAGCGCCATGATCTTTTCAGCCGACATGATGGAACTTTTCCGCCGCGCCGCCGCCGCCATATCTCTCGCCTTTTCAAAAACTTCTGCACGATCTTTGGCGGCAAAGACAGGGTTGTTATTAAACCCAGCGACCAGAGCCTGTTCATCGGCAACCAGTGGCAATGCAGGGAAAACCCCATAGCCCCATGCCTCCGTTTCTGACAAGATTTTCAGTCCATTCATCGCCTGCGGTCCCGTGATTTATAAATGATGCTTTATAATATCAAATTCTTTTTTTTATTTTTCCTGTTTATTAATTTTATTTGATGTATATTTACCAAATATCTATTTATTATTTATAAAATTTACTGTTTATTTGAATAAATTAGGGATTTTTACTTTGGACGCGATTGATCTTAAGATACTTGACCAATTATCGTATGACAGCAAAATCACGCTTCAGCGACTCTCTGAGCACATTGGCTTGTCCCCTTCCCCGCTTCAAGCACGAGTTAAGAAACTTGAAAAGGAGGGCTATATCCGCGGCTATGCTGCTCGGCTTGACTACACAAAAATAGGGCAGGACCATATTGCCTTTGTCCAGGTGACGTTATCTGATACGCGCGCCAACGCTTTGGCTGATTTCAACACAGCCGTGCACCAGCTTAAATCGATTGAGCAATGCCATATGATCGCCGGCAGTTTTGACTATTTGCTGAAGGTGCGCACCAGAGACATCCGCACCTACCGCACAGAACTTGCAGAAAAAATCTCGTCCCTGCCTCATGTTGCGTCAACATCAACTTTTGTGTCGATGGAAACCGTAAGGGAATAATTGTGAGAGAAATGGTAGCGGAGGAGGGACTCGAACCCCCGACACGCGGATTATGATAAAACTG
>DBMZ01000151.1:0-5401 GCA_002299005.1 Alphaproteobacteria bacterium UBA685
CAAACGTCGCGCCTGCTGAATGGTGCCAGCTATCCATTCTTGTACGGCGAATAGGGTCAAACAGGCCTTTAATATCACGGCCCGCAATGGCGCCAATGCTGGTGGGCGTATAAGGCAGGCGGAAGGTGGTTGTGCCAACCTTTGGGATCTCATTTTGCAATGAATCTGCCAAGATACCGAGCGCGTTAATATTAGACGTCTTGCCTTGATCTGTGGCCATGCCATTTGTTGTGTAACGTTTGACATGCTCAACCGAATGATAGCCTTCACGCGCCGCAAGCTGAATATCTGAGCCTGTGACGTCATTCTGGAAATCAACAAAGGCCTTATCGCCTTGGCCGGCGGGCAGACCATTGGCAATCTTCCATGCCGCTAGGGGCGCATAAGACTGCTTTGGTGACGCCGCCTCTGGCACAGTGATGTCATCGGCTGATAGGCCTTGGCGTGAGAGGGCTTTTAAGGCAGCTTTCGCCGCTTCACCCATGGCTTTGGCAACATCAAAGCTGCCATTTGCCGCGCCAACAGATTGCGCACGCTCATGATAGGTTGAGGGGCGGAAGCATAATGTCTTCTCGTCCCATTTAAGCTTGCCTCTGGCTTGTGAATGCAAGTGAACAGCCGGCGATAGGCCACCTGACATAAGCAGTAAATCACAATCCATATGGCGTGCTTCACCTGTCACAGCGCTGGCATCTTCATTGATGGGACAGATTTCAACACGTCCAACACGCAAATTGCCAGCCGCACTTGTCACCGCGTGCCCGGTTAGAATTTCAACACCAGAATCTTGCACCGCCTTGATAAGAGGGCCCTTTGGATTGACCCTTAGATCAGCGATGGCGCGGATCATGACACCTTGCTTTTGCAAGGCAATGGCTGTGCGATAGGCATCATCATTATTGGTTGTGATAATCACACGTCGCCCGGCTAGCGCACCAAAGCGATTGGCAAAGCTACGGGCGGCGCCTGATAGCATGACGCCCGGTAAATCATTGCCAGAGAATACAAGCGGGCGTTCATGCGCGCCTGTGGCCAAGATAACTTCGGTGGCTCTCACCTTCCATAGGCGCTGGCGTGGTAGATGCGCTGGGCGAGTGCCCATATGATCTGTGACGCGCTCGCATAGGGTGATAAAATTATGATCGCCATAGCCAAAGACAGTGGTGCGTGGCAGAAGCGTCACATTATCCATTGCCTCAAGAGACGCAACCATATCCGCAATCCAGCTATCAGCTGATTTGTTATCAATCATCACATCATTCTCGCCAAGCAACCAGCCGCCAAGCTCATTTTGCTCATCAGCTAGGATGACGCGCGCACCGCTTTTTGCAGCTTGCATCGCCGCCACAAGGCCAGCGGCACCACCGCCTGCGATAAGCACCTCTGTATGGGCGTGCTTATGCTCATAGCGGTCAGGATCATTGGGGTCGTCCGCGACACGGCCAAGGCCGGCGGCATTACGGATAACATGCTCATAAGTCATCCATAATGAGGCTGGCCACATGAATGTCTTGTAATAAAAACCAGCTGGGAAGAAGCGTGATAGGAGCGAGTTAACCGCGCCAACATCAACTTTCAAGCTTGGGAATCTGTTTTGGCTTTCGGCATAAAGCCCGTCATAAAGCTCAACCTGTGTGGCGCGCAAATTTGGCTCAGCATAGGCGCCTTTGCCAACACGCACCAACGCATTGGCCTCTTCAGAACCTGATGCCATGATGCCGCGCGGGCGGTGATATTTAAAAGACCGCCCCACAAGATGGACATTATTAGCCAATAAAGCAGAGGCAAGCGTGTCACCTTCAAAACCTTGATAGCGCTTGCCGTCAAAGGTAAAGCTAACAGGCTTTTTGCGGTTAACTCTGCCACCTGATGGCGCGCGCATTGTGTCTTTATGTGAAGAGAAAATACCCATTACTTTTTCCCCTTAGCTTTGGCTGGTTGTGCGGCTTTTTCAGCGGCAGAAGCCCGGCGCCAATTTTCGGCATAGGCCTGCTTGCCAAGCTTTGATTTTGGCATCGTGCCCATATCATAAATCTCGATAATCTCGTCAGTGACGGTGTCTCTTACGGCGTTAAACCATTTACGGCACCCCGCACCATGACGCCAGCGCTCCAAGAACACACCTTTGGGGTTGTGACGCCAGAATAGATAATCAGCAAATTGCTGGTCAGAAATGGCATTATCAGCCAGCGGGCGGGCGATATGCGCTTCACCGCCACAGCTAAATTCAGCTTCGTCTCTTGCGCCGCAATGAGGACAGTTAATAAGTAACATAAGATTTCCCTACCTATAGCCGTTTAGTGAGCGACACCAGCGGCGCCATGTTCATCAATCAGATAGCCTGTCTCAAAACGCTTCAGCGCATAAGGCTCAGCGATTTTGTTCGGGCGATCATTGGCAATCAAATCAGCAAAGACATGGCCTGAACCCGGCGTTGCCTTAAAGCCACCTGTGCCCCAACCGCAATTGAAATACAGCCCATCAACATCTGTCTTCGAGATAATCGGAGACGCATCAGGGCAGGTATCAACAATGCCGCCCCAATGACGCAACATGCGCAAGCGTGATAGCACAGGAAATAGCTCAACAGCGGCGGCCAACATATGTTCTGGCACTGGCCATGAGCCGCGCTGGGCGTATGAATTATATTTATCAACACCAGCGCCTAGCACCATCTCACCCTTATCAGATTGGCTGATATACATATGCACCGCATTTGACATGATGACCGTATCCAAAATCGGCTTAATCGGCTCAGATACTAGCGCTTGTAGGGGGCGTGATTGCAATGGCATGCGCACACCAGCCATATCGGCTATTAATGATGAATGGCCAGCCACAACAACGCCAACTTTTTTGGTTTTGATAAGGCCTTTGGTGGTTTCAACACCTGTGATTTTGCGCCCTGAACGCTTGAGGCCTGTGACCTCGCAATTCTGGATGATATCAACGCCTAGATCATCTGCCGCTCTGGCATAGCCCCATGCGACCGCATCATGGCGCGCTGTGCCGCCACGTTTTTGCAAGAACCCGCCCATAACAGGATAGCGGATAGATTGGTCTGTGTTGATGGTTGGCACAAATTTCTTAATCTGTTCAGGCGTCATAATATCGGAATCAATGCCGTTCAGGCGAATGGCATGAACACGACGTGACATATCACGAAGCTCGCCCCAGCTGTGGGCAATGGTCAAAACACCGCGCTGTGAGAACATAATGTTAAAGTTCAGATCTTGTGCCAAACCTTCCCATAAATTCAAAGCGTGATCATAAATGGCCGCAGATTCATCCCACATATAATTGGAGCGAATAATGGTGGTATTACGACCAGTATTACCGCCGCCAAGCCAGCCTTTTTCGATCACCGCAATATTGGTCATATTATGCACAGATGCCAAATAATAGGCTGTTGCTAGCCCATGGCCGCCGCCGCCAATGATAACCGCATCATATTCTGCCTTTGGCTCAGCATGGCGCCATGCTTGCTGCCAATTTTGGTGATATGATAGTGCGTTGCGTGCGAGTGAAAATGCGGAATAGCGCTTTTTGCGACTGCCGAGGCCAGCTGTGCCGCGATCAATTTGATTATCTGCCATTGTCGTAACCATATCCTTGATAAAACAAACGTAAAAGGGAGCGGCTATCTGCCTTTAGAAACCCTAAAACCAATACAACTATAAGCCATAGGTTTATCGTATTTCAGATAAGACTGCTACCTTTTCGCGCATCATGTCTTTCATCAGGTAAAAAGCCTGTCTTTTGGACGACAAAGCCTGCTAATTGTGCGACATTATAGCCTAAGTTTTTATCGATTATTTCAAGCTGTGTTAAGATGCTGGCCTTGCGTCTATCTATTACGCGGTCTATTCTTGTCATTGGTAAAGGTTATGGCGGGTTACGCGCTCCATAAAATCAAAGGCTGAAGGTGAAAGACAGATGGCTGTTTTAAATTCTATCGCAGACTCTCATGAAGAGATGAGGCAATGGCGCCACGCGCTCCATCAGCATCCAGAGACCAGCTATGAAGAGATATGGACATCTGATTTTATCGCCGCTCAGCTGACAGGATTTGGCATTGAAATTCACCGTGGCATGGGCAAAACAGGGGTGGTCGGCATCCTTAAAGGCCAAGGTGATAGCAAGGCGGCGATGGGTCTTCGTGCTGATATGGATGGCTTGCCAATGACAGAGGCCAATGACTTTGCGCATAAATCACGCCAAGAAGGGCGCATGCATGCTTGCGGTCATGATGGTCATATGGCGATGCTATTGGGGGCGGCGAAATATCTCGCCCAAACACGTCAATTTGATGGCACGGTCTATTTTATATTCCAGCCCGCCGAAGAAGGGGGGGCAGGCGCAAAGGCCATGATGGATGATGGGCTTTTTGTCGAATTTGAGATGGATAATGTGTGGGGCATGCATAATTGGCCGGGCCTTGCGGCTGGTAAGGTCGCGGTGCATGATAATGCCTGTATGGCATCGGCTGATCATTTCAATATTGTGATTACGGGCAGGGGTGGCCATGCGGCAATGCCTCATCAAAGCAGTGATCCGATTATTGCCAGTGCGGCTTTGGTACAGAATCTGCAAAGCATTGTGGCGCGCACGATTGACCCGCTAGATGCGGCGGTTGTCTCTATTACCGCGATGCAAGGGGGCTCTGCCTATAATGTGATACCTGATGCGGTTGAATTGCGCGGCACAGCGCGTGCCTTGCGCGCTGATACCAGAGCGCATTTAGAGACTAAAATCCGCGATATGACACAACAAATGGCGCAAGCTTACGGCGTTGAGGCACAGATTGGCTGGCGGGCAGGCTATCCGCCAACTGTCAATCACATAGATGAATCAGAACGCGCAATTAACGTGGCGACAAGCATCGTCGGGGACAGCAATATTGTGCGTAATCCGCCAGCTTCAATGGGCGCAGAAGATTTTGCCTATATGCTAGAAGCGCGCAAGGGCTCTTATATCTGGCTTGGCGCTGGTGAGGCGGTGGCTGGCAAGATGCTTCATAATACAAGCTATGATTTTAATGACGAGATTTTGCCAATTGGCGCCAGCTATTGGGCAAAATTGGTTGAGAGCGAAATGCCGCTCAACCGCTAAAGGAGATAGGGGCATGTCTTTATCATCAAGAGATACAGGCGCCATTTTGGTGGCCTTTCTTATCGTTTTGGCGGCCGTGTTTATTGCCACTTTTTACGTCTGGCAGGAAATGGGCTTTGTCTCACTTGGCTTTCATGGCTGGCTAGCCGTTGGCCTAGGCAGTGTTGGCTCTATCGTGCTAGGCGCAGGGCTGATGTGGCTCAGCTTTTATTCAAGCCGCTCAGGCTATGATGAACAAGCCGGTGAATTTGGTGATGAGGAAGATGATTCGTAACGCGCCCTCGCATCT
>DBMZ01000151.1:5544-6623 GCA_002299005.1 Alphaproteobacteria bacterium UBA685
TCTAACCCCAGTCTAACCGCCTCCTAATTCGGCTATTTCACACAGCTTTTGTTCTTTTTCTGTTCTTTAATTGACTCATTGAGCGAATCAGTTATGCTTAAATAGAACATAAAGTGAACAAATACTCTTTGTGACATTAAATTAGGCAACTCATTACGGTTAGGAGGAATAGATGTCAGATGCGATAAATAGCGCGGCAAGATGTAAGACAGATGTCCCACGACAAGCCGTTTTTGCGGAAATGCAAAAGCATTTTCATGCCGCCCATATTGGGCGTTCTTTGCCGCGTATCTCGCTCACGCATAAGGGCATGGATGCCGCGCTTGGTGGGGGGTTTTTATGTCGCCGTGTTCACCTGATTACGGGTAAGCAAGCCTCGCTTACCTCTGGCTTTAGTTTGGCGCTGATTGCGATGATGTTACGTGCCAAAAAGGCGCAAGGCCCTATCTTATGGTGTGGGCCATTGCGCGGCGGTCAATCAGGACAGCTATTTGGCGCAGGGCTGGCGGCGTTGGGCCTGCGGGCTGAGCAATTTATCTTTGTGCGTGATTCACACCCTTTGCGCCGTATGGCGGCCTGTGAAGAGGCCTTGGCAACGCCTGGTCTTTCAGCGGTTATTCATGAATATGGGCCGCTATATGAAAAGGCAGATTTATGGCAAAAATCAGCGCGGCGCCTACAGCTTGCTTGTGAAAATGGCACCGCCACAGCCTTTATGATTGGCCAAGCAGGCAGCCCGTGCGGTTTTGAGAGTGCGTGGGATATTAAACCAGCCCTTGAAAGCCACCATATGGCAAGTGATTGGCGCCCCATGTGGCATGCACAATTACATCATGTCAGGGGCGGTTACCCTGCGGCAGGTAATGTGATTTGGGATAGCAAAGAGGCACGCTTTATTGTGCCGCAAAGACAAGATAATCAGACGCCTAAGCCAGAGGTTAATAAGCCTATGTGGGAGGCACAACCGTATCGTGCGGATAATCAAGCCCATAGATGGCAGAGATCAGCATAGGCGCTGATGATGAGACAGTCGCAAAAACACATAGAGCCGCCAGAAACAAGACCAGAGCCCGCAGGAA
>DBMZ01000151.1:6708-11554 GCA_002299005.1 Alphaproteobacteria bacterium UBA685
GAGCCCGCAGGAATAAGACCTGAGTCTCAAGACATAAGAGATAATCTGAAAACAGGTCGTCATGCGCGCTTTATCTATATCTATCTGCCAGATTTAAGCATTAGCCGTATCGCGCGTCAGAATAAGCAAGATGAGGGCGCGCCTATTGCGATTTATAGCCAAGAAAAAGGGGCTGACCGGGTGCGCTATTGCAACCAGGCGGCACGCAGTTTTGGCATTAATATCGGCATGTCCTTATCAGATGCGCGCGCGCTTTGTGCCTTATGCCGCTTTTTCCCTGAAGATCATGATGCTGACCGTCAATGGCTGGTGTTGCTTGGTCGCTGGTGTTGGCGCTATAGCCCGGTGGTCGGGGTGGATGAAGACAGGTTTGGCCTGTGGATTGATTGCACAGGCGCAGAACATTTATGGGGTGGCCCTGAGGCGATGCTAGCTGATATCGCCGCCCGCTTTGCCGGCCAATCTCTGCAAGCCCATAGCGTGATGGCGTCCTATTATGGCGCGGCTTTGGGGGTGGCGATAAGCTGTTTGCCAGAGGCGCCTGTGATTATCGAAGATACACAGAAAGCACATCAAGAGGCTTTGTATAATTTGCCAGTGTCTGCCATGCGCCTATCACAAGAGCAATGTGATGAGCTTGGTGCCATTGGCATGCGCCTGATAGGTGATTTATGCCAGTTGAAACGTGGCATGATTGCGATGCGATTTGGCGAGGATATCATCTTGCGCCGTGACCAAATTCTAGGCCATAGGCCAGAGCGGCCTGTGCCATTGCCACAATTTAAACCTGTGGTTATCCAACAACATTATCATGAACCGCTAGGGGGGCTTGCCTCTCTTGAGACAATGGTAGAAGAGCTGTTGGCAGGTATGACCGCTATGTTGCAAGAGATGATGCTAGGCTGTCGTCATGTGGAAATTGGCTGGCAAACTGTGGATGGACAATCAGGTCATATCGCGCATAAATTATCACGCCCTAGCCGCGATCAGCGCCTGCTTCACCGGCTGTTTCAAGAGGCGGCGGCCTCAATCGATGCGGGCTTTGGGATTGAATATAGCTGGGTAAAAGCCGCCTCTCTTAGTGCGCAAATGCCGCAAGCGGTTATCTTTGATGATGCGGGCAGGCTGGTCGAAGATGAGGGCGATAAATTAAGCCAGCTGGTTGATCATCTGGCCGCCCGTCTTGGCGCAGAGCGTGTCCAAAGCCTTGCCATGGTTGAGACGTGGATCCCCGAACAATCAGAGCATTTCACATCCGCGCAAAAGCCCGAAAATCATAAGGCTGATCATAAGGCTGATCACAATATAGGTGATTTATTCACAGCTGGGTTTGATGAGGGGGGCCTATCGCATTCCCCGCGACCTTTGCGTCTATTATCACCGCCTGAGCCTATTCAGGCTATCGCGCTTTTGCCTGATCATCCGCCAAGTCAAATCAGATGGCGGGGGCAAAATTGGCGTATAAAACGCGCCACGGGCCCTGAGCGTATTGGCCCTAAATGGTGGCAGGCCCCGCATAGTGCGGATAAAATCAGCCGTGATTATTACCGTCTTGAGACACAATGCGCGCATCGCCTATGGGTCTATCGTTCTGGCCTGCCTGAGAGAGGTGAGCCGATTAGCTGGTATCTGCACGGGCTATTTGCGTAATATGGCCGACACTGTTCTAGGAGCGGTGACCAATTTTAGCTTTTTGCGTGGTGCCTCTCACCCCCATGATATGATCACAAGCGCCGCCGCGATGGGATGGCAAGCCATTGGCATTTCCGATTATGGCACAATGGCAGGGCTGGTGCGCGCGCATGTCGCCGCCAAGCAGGCAGGCATCAAATTGCTTGTCGGGGTTTGTCTTGAATTAATGCCAGATGCGCCAAGCGCTGATGAGACTATGGCCCCTTTGCCAGAGATTATTCTCTATGCTCGCAACCGCCAAGGCTATGGCGTTATATGCCAGCTATTAAGCCATCTGAATATGAGCTATGAGCGCGATAAAGGGGAAGGGGCCAGCAAGGCGGCAAAAGCGCGTTTTGCGGATCTTGCGCGGCTCACAGATGACGTGGTGGCGATTATCCAGCCGCCGCCTTTGCCTGATGCGGCAACCGCACAACATTATAAAAAACTAGCCGCCATTATCAGCGCGCCTCTTTATGCGGGCGGGTATTTACTGCGTGATGGCTGTGATGAGGCACGCCTTGCGACGATGGCCGGCTTGGCAGAACAGGCGGGCCTGAATTTTGTCGCGCTGTCTTATGCGCTCTATCACCAGTCTGAACAACGCCCGCTCGCCGATGTGTTGTCATGCATTCGTCATAAAACCACCTTGCAAGAGGCGGGGCATTTATTGGCGCGTAATGCTGAGCAGGTTTTGCGTACGCCCCAAGAAATGGCGCGCCTATGGCAGGGCTATGAGGGCGCGCTCGCCGCCGCACAAAAAGTCAGCGCCTTATGTGATTTTGTCTTATCTGAATTATCCTATGAATATCCGGAGGAGATCCTATCGAAGGGGCGTTCGGCGATTGATGAGCTTGATTATCAGACATGGCAAGGGGCGGATGAGCGCTATCCTGACGGGGTGCCAGAAATTGTCCAAGGCTATTTGCGCAAAGAGCTTATGCTGGTGCGCAAATTATCCTATGCGCCGTTTTTCTTAACGGTCTTTGATATTGTCCGCTATGCCAGAAGCCGCGATATATTGTGCCAAGGCAGGGGCTCTGCGGCTAATTCAGCGATTTGCTATTGCCTTGGCATCACCTCTGTTGACCCGGCCAGATCAGAGCCTTTATTTGAGCGGTTTGTCAGTGAGGCGCGCAATGAGCCGCCTGATATTGATGTTGATTTTGAGCATGAAAGACGCGAAGAGGTCATCCAATATATTTACCGCAAATATGGCCGCCATCGGGCCGGGCTTGCGGCGGCGGTTATCACCTATCGGGGGCGTAGTGCCTTGCGCGAGATTGCCAAGGTTTTTGGCCTGAGCAGAGATGCGCAAAGCGCGCTGTCAGGCGAGGTATGGGGGCGTGAACGCGCCGGCTTTGATGAGGCAATTATTCGCGAAGCAGGGCTAGATCCTAGTGATCCGACCATCCGCCTTGTCGTTAGTTTAGCGCGCAAAATGACAGGCTTTCCGCGTCATCTCTCTCAGCATGTAGGCGGCTTTGTTATCGCAAGAGATAGGCTTGATGGGCTATGTATCATACGGCCGGCGGCTATGGCGGAGCGGTCTATTATTGAATGGGACAAGGATGATTTAGAGGCGCTAGGGCTGTTAAAGGTTGATGTGTTGGCGTTGGGGATGTTGTCGTGCATCAGGCGGGCGTTTGACCTGATGGCCCAGCATTATCACCGCCCCTTAACGCTGGCCAGTGTGCCAACAGAAGATGTGACGACTTATGATATGTTATGCCGCGGTGAATCTGTGGGCGTCTTTCAGGTTGAATCACGTGCCCAGATGGCGATGTTGCCGCGCCTGCAACCACGCTGTTTTCATGATTTAGTCGTACAGGTGGCGATTGTCAGGCCGGGCCCTATTCAAGGCGATATGGTGCATCCTTATTTGCGGCGCCGGGCGGGTATTGAGAAAGTCAGCTATCCTTCGCATGAATTGCGCGCTGTCCTAGAGCGCACATTGGGCGTGCCCTTATTCCAAGAACAGGCAATGAAAATTGCGATTGTCGGGGCCGGCTTTACAGGCGCAGAGGCAGACCAGCTAAGACGCGCGATGGCGACGTTCAAAAAGTCAGGCTTGATACATCATTTCTATGAAAGAATGGTCACAGGCATGATTGAGCGCGGCTATGAGGCTGAATTTGCAAAGCGCTGCTTTAAACAAATTGAGGGGTTTGGCACCTATGGCTTTCCTGAATCTCATGCCGCTAGCTTTGCTTTGCTTGTCTATATTTCAGCGTGGTTAAAATGCCATTATCCAGATGTCTTTATTTGCGCCATGCTAAATGCCCAGCCAATGGGTTTTTATGCCCCGGCCCAGCTGGTCGCAGAGGCGCGTCGTAGCAAGGTTGAAATACGCCCCATCGATATCAGCTTTTCTCTATGGGATAATAGTTTGGAAGAGGCAGACGGCCCGTTTTTTGCCCTGCGCCTTGGTCTGCGCCAGATTAAAGGGCTGAATAAGGCAGAAGGTGAGAGGCTGATCGCGGCGCGCAATACAGGTTATTACAGCCTTGAAGATATGGTGCGCAAAGCCGATATCAGCCTTGGCACCATGGCGGTCTTGGCCAAGGCAGATGCGTTTAACAGCTTTAGCCTATCTGCCAGAGATGCCTTTTGGCACATAAAGAAAATGCAGAAAGAACAATTTCATAAATTGCCCTTATTCGCCGCCGCCAAAGTGCCACTTGATAGCCTGTCAGGTGAGCAAGATGCCTTGGCCCTGCCGCAAGCAAGCCTAACAGAAAAGCTGGTGATGGATTATGGGATGACGGGTCTGTCATTGCGCGCCCATCCGCTCCAATTACTGGCGCCTTATTATACCCAAGATAAATGGCAAGGCTGTGCGGCGGCGCATGGCGCGCGCAATGGGTTGCGCATGCGGCTAGTGGGGCTTGTGACGATGCGGCAAAAACCTGGCACCGCAAAGGGCACGATGTTTGTGACAATGGAAGATGGTGATATCAGCCTGAATGTGATTATCTGGCCACATTTAACGCAAACCTATCGCCAGGCTTTGTTGAAATCGCGCCTGCTTGGCATTGTTGGGCGCGTGCAAAAAGAGGGACCTATTTTGCATTTCATTGCCGAAAGCCTGCATAGCTGTGATCACTATCTTACCCATTTGCGCACCATAGGCGGCACCTCTTTTAAAGCAAGTAAAGGCCGCAATTTTCACTAG